>CAZXIQ010000105.1:0-6603 GCA_964640785.1 uncultured Bacteroidaceae bacterium
GGTTGCATCGGAGTTTGCTGCTGTCAGAGCTCTGTTTGATAAGATACGCGAAAAATGGTTCATCGAGGATAAAGAGTTTGATACTCTTTCGGCAGGTATGAGCGGCGACTATCTTACGGCAATAGATGCCGGAAGTACATGTGTGCGCATAGGTTCGAGTATTTTTGAAGATGTTCTTTAGAAACTTTTCATTGCTTATACATAAAATATAGGCTGCGCCGAGGCGCAGCCTATATTTTATGTATATAACATTGGGGCTATTTCCCTTTTTTAGAGCCTTTATATATAAGGTAAACAATAACAAATGCTGCTAATCCTATGAATATATAACCAATTTCATGGCTGTACTCTGTAACTTTTTCCAGAAGTTGTTCCTCAGTCTCAATACCCGGTACGGTGGAAAGGTACCAACCTATGGCTGCAAGAATTGCATTCCATATACCTGCTCCCAAAGTTGTATAAATCAAAAATGTACTCATCTTCATTCGTGCCAATCCTGCGGGAATAGAGATAAGTTGGCGTACAGCAGGAATAAGACGCCCTATGAAAGTTGAAAGTGCGCCACGTTTGTCAAAATATTCTTCGGCGTGTTGTACTTTTGCCTCGTCGATAAGACACATGTGGCCTATTCTGCTGTTGGCGAATTTGTAGACAATGGGGCGTCCCAACAATTTTGCCAAATAGTAGTTTATCAATGCACCAAAGTCGGCACCGAGGGTTGCAAAAAGAATAACCAACAAAATATTCATTTCGCCGTTTACTGCTGCCATATATGCAGCCGGGGGAACTACTACTTCTGATGGAAAGGGAATAAAAGAACTCTCTATTGTCATCAATAGGGTTATTGTAGCGTAATTCAGGTGGTCGAGACACCATTGGATAAATGCAACTGATTCCATTTTAACTTTTTCTTATTATTAATTTATACATTATTCATATTCATCTGTTTTTCGTACAAGCAATTTATCTATTCTTGCTCCGTCCATGTCGCTAATCTCAAATATGAAATTATTCCATATAAAGCGTTCGCCTACAACCGGAATATGGTCAAGTTTGGCTAAACACAGGCCTGCAACGGTTACATAATTTTCATTTTCGAAAAGCTCTTGACTGTCGAAATATTTCAAAAAATCATAAATGAAACATTGTCCCTCTACAATCCATTCATCAACATCTTTACGTTTCACTATTGAAGCGCCGGAAACTTCTCCATCTACAACATCACCTACTAACCCATGCATAATATCTTTGAGGGTAACTATGCCCACGCATGAACCAAATTCGTCGCAAACAAGTCCGCGGCTCACCCCCTCGCGTTTCATCAGTTCAAGTACTTTATAAACGCTCATGTTACAATAAAAATATGTAGCATCGGTGATTATTGATTCTAAAGAGAATTTGGGGTCGTTAAGAGAAAAAACGAGCTCTTTAATAGATACTACTCCTTTTATATTGTCTAAATTACCATCGATGACAGGGTAAAGCTCACATAACTTGCTCTGCATTACTTCGCGTACTTTTTGAGCATTCATGGATATATCAAGGCATACAAGCTCTCGTTTGTGTGTCATGATAGAGTCAATATTTAAGTCACCCATGAGAAATACTCGTTCTACAATGTTTTGTTCCACTTCTTGTATTTCACCTCCTTCTTTTCCCTCCTTGATGATAGATTTTATTTCATCCTCGGTTATTTTGTTGTTTCTGTTTTTCAGACCAAAAAGTTTGAAGAATAGAGACGTACTGCTTGACAGCAACCACACAAAAGGAGCTGCGGTCATTGAAAGTAGTTGCATGGGGCGAGCCATAAGTTTTGCAACAGTTTCTGCCGAATTCATGCCTATTCTTTTGGGTAGTAATTCGCCAAAGACTAATGTTAAATATGTTACAAGTGCAACTATTACAATTTGTGCCACTTCGTCGGAATAGTATGAGGATATTCCGAGCCTTGTCAGGTATTCGGAAAAAATATCGGCAACTTTATTTCCCGAATATATACCTGTGAGTATTCCTATTAATGTAATTCCTATTTGTATAGTCGATAAAAAACGGTCGGGTTCTTCGGTTAGCTTTAATGCTGTTTGTGCCGAAAAACTGCCACGTTTAGCATCTGATGTAAGGCTCGATTTGCGAGCAGAGATTAAAGCAATCTCTGCCATCGAGAATAGACCGTTAAGCAGTATTAATACTATGATAATGAGTATTTCGTTCATGTCCGGTCAGCAGATTACTTTTTTGCAAATAGTCGTATAAGTTCGCCTATCCATAATACAGGCGATGTTATTGCTATAATCACAATCCAGCTGTGTAGTGTCAAGGGGGTGACGTTGAACATTTCACCACCGAATGTCACTATTAGATATTGTCCGACGATGATGATAAGTGCCACAAGTATGAAACTGCTGCTTTTTGACAATCCTTTGAAGGCTGAACGTCCTGTCATAAAGGCCTTTGCGTTGAACATGTTCCAGAATTGCAACATTACAAAGAATGTGAAAAACCACGATTGTTCATAGGGGGTAAGGTTGCCATCGGCATTAAAATTATATAGCACAAGCATCTGCACAGCCACAAACAGGGCAGCTACAATGAATATAGTGGTTGCCATGGGCTTTGTGATTATAAAATCGCCGTTCGTTCCGCTTTTTCGTGGACGCTCTTTCATCACATCTTTGCTGGGGGGCAGCGAGGCTAACGCACCTGCTGCAAAGGTGTCCATAATTAGGTTCACCCATAGCATTTGGGTAATTGTAAGAGGCGAAGAACTGCCCAATAGCGAGCCGAACATTACAATGAAACAGGCGGCTACGTTTATAGTCAGTTGGAATAAGAGGAAACGCTGTATGTTGCGATAGAGCGAGCGTCCCCACATTACAGCACGAGTGATGCTGCTGAATGAGTTGTCGATGATGGTAATGTCGCTTGCCTCTTTTGCCACGGATGTTCCGTCGCCCATAGAAAGGCCTACTTGTGCTGCTTTCAGTGCGGGAGCGTCGTTTGTTCCGTCGCCGGTGACGGCAACCACTGCATCATTTTCTTGCAATAGGCGCACTAAACGTTGTTTGTCCATGGGGCGGGCACGACACATTATCTTTAATTTCATGACGCGTTTCGAGGCTTCTGCGTCGGAGAGGGCTTCAAAATCGGGGCCTGTTATTATTGCCTCTTGTGGGGTGTCGTCTGTCCATGTTCCTATCTGGCGGGCAATTTCGCGTGCTGTGCCCGGAGTGTCTCCGGTGACGATTTTTACATCTACGCCTGCGTCGAGACATGTTTGCACAGCCTCGGGAACATCGGCACGTACAGGGTCTGAAATTGCTGCTACTCCAAGGAACGATAATCCTTTTATTGCCAAACGTCCATCGCTGTAAGGGGCGTCGTTGTCGTCGGGGCCGAGTATTTTATATGCAAAGCCGAGCGTGCGCATTGCTTTATTCTGGTAGCTTAGAAGTTGTTCCTCTATGGCTGCACGACGTTCGTCTGTGGCCGAAAAGCCGTCTGACGTTGCTACTGTGTCGCAGTGGGAAAGTACTATTTCGGGGGCTCCTTTTACATAGAGTACTTTTTTGCCGAGTAGGGGAGAATCTACTACCGTTGCCATGTATTTTCTCTCTGTGGAGAATGTCAATTGGCTCACTACGTATGCTTCGGAACGTAGTGCAAGGTAGTCCTCGCCTTGTGCGTCGAGCCATAGAAGAAGAGCTGCCTCGGTGGGGTTGCCTATGGTTTTTATCTCTTCGTTTTCTTTGTTGAGGTTGGCTGTGGAGTTTACAGCAATACCTTCTTTTATAAGTGTGCTTTGTTCGTCGTTGTTCAAACGGCCGTTGGTGAGTGAGTAGAAGGATGCCTCGTGAACCTGCATGCGATTCTGGGTAAGTGTTCCGGTCTTGTCGGTACATATTACGGTTGCTGCGCCCATCGTTTCGCATGCGTGCATTTTGCGGACAAGATTATTGGTCTTCAGCATGCGATTCATGCTCAGGGCAAGGCTTAGTGTGACGCTCATGGGAAGGCCTTCGGGTACGGATACCACTATTAATGTGACGGCTATCATGAAGTTGTTCAAAAGCTCGGAAATTACTGCCATTGGTGTTATTTGTTCCATTGACAGCAATCCGTTTATTGTAAGCAGTGCAAATGTTATGAATGCCACTGCGTATCCGGCTTTACTTATTACTCCGGCCAATTTTTTCAGTTGTATTTGCAACGGAGTGTCAAGGTTGTTGTCTATGAGCGAGCCTTGGTGTACTTTGCCATATTCTGTGGCGTCGCCCACAAGCTCAACAACCATAGTGCCGTAGCCATCGACGACTGTTGTGCTGCGCATGGCTTTGTTGGATGGGTATGTGGCCTCTTTGTCGAACTCTGCCTCGTTGGTTGTTTTTGATATTACAGGCTCGCCGGTAAGTGTCGATTCATTTATTTGTAATGAATTTGTGGATAGCAACAGTCCGTCGGCAGGAACTTCGTCGCCGGTGTTCAGTAGCACAATGTCTCCCACTACAATATCTTTGCGTGGGACTTGTTGTACCTTGCCCTCGCGCATTACTGTAACTTGAACATCGTCGTTTACGGTGTTAAGTACTTCGAATGCCCGGGCGGCTTTTACTTCGAATATAAAGCCTATGGTACTTGCAAGCACTATGGCTATAAATATTCCGAGTGGCTCGAGAAATGCCGATAATCCGGCTTGTTCGCTTCCCCAGCAATGAACTGCGGATATAATCATGGAGAGCAACCATGCCAATAGCAGTATTCTAATGATGGGGTCTTCGAATTTTTCCAAAAATTGTTTCCACAGCGAGACTCTCTCGGGCGGGGTCAGAATGTTAGAACCGTTTAATTTGCGACTCTCTTCAACCTCTTTGTTTGTAAGGCCGTATGTTGGATCAGTGTTCATATATATGTTTTTGTATTAACTTATTCATCTGCAACAACCGCAGTCGCATCCCGAAGGATGTTTGTGGCTGTTGTTGTCGTCAAAAAGGTTTAGTCTATTTTTGCGTGCTTCGTTCAGCGACCTTAGCGAAGATGTTTCACGAGCGGCTGCATCGTCGCGCAGACGTTGCTGTTCGTTGCGTAATTCTGCAACAAAGGTTTTGTGACGCTCTTCGTCACCCATAAGCTCGGCTGCGACAAGAACATTTTGCGATACGTCTTTTACATGTATTACGGGTGCATTGTATTCAGGAGCAATTTTTAATGCAGTGTGTAAGGGACTGGTTGTTGCGCCGGCTATCATTACAGGAATGTTGCAACCTGCTGTTTGCAGCTCTTTCACAACTGTTATCATTTCTTCGAGCGAGGGGGTTATAAGGCCGCTGAGTGCAATAATATCTACATTGTTTCTGATAGCCTCGGCAACGATTTTTTCCGATGGTACCATGACACCTAAGTCTATGACCTCGTATCCGTTGCAACCCATTACAACTGCTGCTATGTTTTTGCCAATATCGTGTACATCGCCCTTTACGGTGGCTATAAGCACTTTGCCTGCCGAAGTGGTGGATGTGTCGCGTTGAAGTTCAATGAGGGGCTGCAATATGGCAACTGCCTGTTTCATGGTGCGTGCAGTCTTTACAACCTGCGGCAGGAATAGTTTGCCCTCGCCAAAAAGTTGTCCCACATAACTCATTCCGTCCATCAGGGGCTCTCCGATTACATTGACTGCTGTTTTGTATTTTTCGACAGCCTCGGCAATGTCTTCTTGCAGAAAATCGCCCAATCCTTTGAGCAGTGCTGTTTTTAACCTCTCTTCAACACTGCTTTTACGCCAAGTGTTGTCGTTGCTTTTTACGGTTCCGCTACTTTTCTCTTTTAACGCGTCGGCGGCTTTTATCAGGCGTTCGGTCGCCTCGTCGTCGCGGTTGAGAATTACATCCTCCATAATCGTGCGAATATCCAATGGAATATCCTCGTATTGTACCGATGTTTGTGGGTTTACAATGCCCATGTCCATACCCGCAGCTATTGCGTGGTAGAGAAAGACTGCATGTAAGGCTTCGCGCACATAGTTGTTCCCTCGGAAAGAGAACGAGAGGTTGCTTACGCCGCCGCTTATGTGTGTGCCGGGAAGGTTGTTTTTTATCCACTCACATGCGCGTATAAAGTCGAGCCCGTAGGCTGCATGCTCTTCTATTCCTGTTGCTACGGCAAGAATGTTGGGGTCGAAGATTATTTCGTTTGCGCGGAAACCTGCCTTTTCTGTCAGCAGTTTGTATGCTCGCTCACAAACCTCTATTTTTCGTTCGTATGTGGTTGCTTGTCCTTGCTCGTCGAATGCCATTACCACGACCGCGGCACCGAGACGTCGCGCCTCGGCTGCACGTGACAGGAAGGCTTTTTCGCCCTCTTTTAGCGAAATGGAATTTACAATGGCTCTGCCTTGTAGACATTTCAATCCGGCGCGTATAACCTCCCAATCGGATGAATCGACCATGACCGGCACACGTGCAATTTCGGGCTCGCTGCCAAGCAGGTTAAGGAAGTTAATCATTTCTGCTTTTGTGTCGAGCAGGCCATCGTCCATGTTAATGTCGAGAACTTGTGCGCCATCCTCTACTTGTTGGCGTGCGATGCTCAGTGCTTCGTTGTAATTTTTCT
>CAZXIQ010000106.1:0-6485 GCA_964640785.1 uncultured Bacteroidaceae bacterium
TTCTTGATGAGTGCCGAGTATATTCTTGCCGAGGGTAACGAAAATGTGATGTTGTGCGAGCGCGGAATACGCAGTTTCGACACCTACACACGTAATGTACTCGACCTTGCCTCGGTACCCGTTCTTCACGAACTTTCCCACCTGCCGGTGGTTGTAGACCCCAGCCACGCAACAGGCGTAGCACGCCTTGTAAAGCCTATGGCCTGTGCAGCAACCGTTGCAGGAGCAGACGCACTCATCATAGAGGTACACAACAACCCCGCCTGTGCATTGTGCGACGGAGCGCAATCTCTTACACCCGAACAATTTGCCGACGTTGCGAAAAGAGTCGAGGTGATGCGCGAGTTTATCAGAAAATAGAACGATGAAAATCGGAGTAGTAGGTTTAGGCCTTATAGGCGGTTCTGTGGCAAAAGCTTATAAGGCAATTGGGCATATAGTATACGGATACGACACAGACTCGACTATTTTGGGATACGCCAAATTAAGTGGCACCATCGACGACGTGCTGTTCCCCGAGCGTTACAGCGATTGCGACCTTATAATCCTTGCGGCAACCCCCAAGGCAATGGTAAAATATCTTGCCGACAATGCATCGAAAATACCCTCTTCGGTGTTAGTAATGGATTTTTGCGGTGTAAAAGGTGAAATTTGCCGCATCGGCTTTGAGGCCGCCGCCCGTTACGGCTTTACATTTGTCGGAGGACACCCGATGGCCGGCTCGCAATATTCCGGGTTCAAGCATTCGCGTGCAACACTCTTTAAAGGTGCGTCGATGATAATAGTTCCACCCGTGTACGACGACATGAGACTCCTCGAAAGGGTGAAGGAGGCGCTTGCCCCACTTGAGTTTAAAAAGTTTGTTGTAACGACGGCAGAGAACCACGATGCGATGATTGCATATACCTCGCAATTATGTCACGTAGTCTCCAATGCCTTTGTAAAGAGCCCTTCGGCACAGAAACACCAAGGTTACAGCGCCGGCAGTTTCCGCGACCTTACAAGGGTTGCCCGCCTGAACGAAAATATGTGGACAGAGCTTTTTCTTGACAACAAAAAGCCGTTACTCGACGAACTTGACAAAATAATTAACTCTTTGCAGCAGTACCGCGAGGCTATCGACAAGGACGACGCAACGGCCTTGTGCAACTTGCTACGCGAGGGACGCATTGCAAAAGAACTATCCGAAGGATGACAGAATTATCTTCATATAAAAAAATACATGTAGCAGCCTCGCGCAGTTACGACATAATAATAGGCGACGGAGCGCTTGCCCATCTGGGCGGCTATGTACGCAGTCTGCTCGGCGAGTGTCGCCTTGCCCTGCTCACCGACAGCAACGTCGATGCCCTCTATGGCACGAAAATTGTATCGGAACTATCGGCAGCAGGTTACGACGTTTGCAAATATGTTATTCCGGCCGGCGAAGAATCAAAGTCGGCCGAGAATATGCTTGCCTTTCTCAACTTTATGGCCGAGAACAGGCTCACACGCAGCGACGCACTCATCGCCTTTGGCGGCGGAGTGGTAGGCGACCTTGGCGGCCTTTCGGCGTCACTCTATCTGCGCGGAATTGCTTACATACAAGTGCCCACTACCCTGCTTGCCGCAGTGGACAGCTCTGTTGGCGGAAAGACCGCGATAGACATTCCCGCCGGGAAAAACCTTGTAGGCGCATTCTATCAGCCACGCCTTGTCTGCTGCGACACGCGACTTATGGACACCCTCTCTGCCGACATCTATCGTGACGGCTGTGCCGAGGTTATTAAATATGGTGTCATACTCGATGCCGCGCTTTATGACAAGTTGCAGGCCCCTCCCTTCGACCGAATAGATGTTGTTGCCCGTTGCGTGGAAATTAAGCGCGACGTGGTGCAAGAGGATGAATTCGACAACGGCAAACGCGGATTGCTGAATTTCGGGCACACATTCGGACACGCCATAGAAAAACTGAGCAATTTCACAGTCTCTCACGGCTCGGCTGTGGCAAAAGGCATGGTGATTGCAGCAAAATTTGCGCCACTGTGCGGCCTTGCCGACGTAGAAAAAGAACTGACAAGCCTGCTCGAACGCTATAATTTTAATTTAGAGTGCCCTTACAGCGCCGAGCAGCTTTACGATGTAATTCTATCCGACAAAAAGCGTCGCGGTGGCAATCTGACGTTGGTTCTGCCGCGAGCAATAGGAAACTGCGAACTTGTAACAATGCCTGTCGAAGAGGTACTTGTCAAACTGAAACAGATATTGCAGCCATGAATAAAAAAGTATCCGGAAGATTGACAGGCTCGGTAACACCGCCCCCGTCAAAATCTCAGGCACACAGGTTGCTTATATGTGCGGCTCTTGGCACGACACAATCGAAAATTGCTTGCGACACTCTCAACGACGACCTGCGTGCAACGATGGACTCCTTGAACGCCTTGGGCGCGTCGATAGTATATGCCAATGGCGAGTTTGACGTTGTTCCTGTGACACGTCGCAAAGGTGGTGAACTACCCTGTGGCGAAAGTGGCTCCACGCTACGTTTCCTACTACCCATAGCCGCAGCTTTGGGCGCCGATGCCACACTCACCGGCAAAGGCAAACTTCCGCAACGCCCCATGCAACCATTGTGCGAGGCTCTTACAGCACATGGAGTAGAAATAATAGAACATTGCAGCGATGCCCATCTTCCACTCACATGCAAGGGACAGCTTACGGGTGGTGTTTACTCCCTTGCCGGCGATATTTCTTCGCAATATTTCACAGGACTGCTATTTGCACTGCCCCTACTATCATCGCCCGGCACCATAAATATCATTGGCGAACTGACAAGTGCCTCGTACGTGGGAATGACACTCGACGCCCTGCGTCTTTCGGGAATAACAGTCGAGCAACGTCAAGGAGGATTTTATATTCCCGCTCCTCAAAAATACAAAGTCCCCGCCCGTTTGCAGGTCGAGGGCGATTGGTCGGCCGCCGCATTTTGGATTGTGGCAGGAGTCATTGGCCGCAACCCTGTGACAGTGTGCGGGATGAATGCCGACTCACTGCAAGGCGACCGACGCATCATAGAGCATCTTCGCCGCATGGGAGCAGACATTCACTTTACTGACAACGGAATTACAGCCTACCCCTCGCAGTTGCGTGGCACCGAGCTTGACTGCGTCGATACCCCCGACCTTGTCCCCATACTTTCTGTTGCCGCAGCCGCCGCACAAGGAACGACACTGTTTACCCACGTAGGCCGTCTGCGCTACAAAGAGAGCGACCGTCTGGCAGCCATGCAGACACTGTTGCAAGCCTTCGGCGTATCCTCGGAGATTGGCGAGGACACATACGCCGTTACCGGTGGGAACGCAGTTGCAACCGAGGCCGTAGATAGTTTCGGCGACCACCGCATCGCAATGTCGGCCGCAGTGTTATCTACAATCGCCCGTGGCGAAACAATTATAAAAGACGCCGAATGCGTAGCAAAGTCCTACCCACTCTTTTTCGAAGACTTTGCCGCCCTCGGCGGTAATGTTGATGATATAAACTTGTAATATATTTCCTTTTTGAAAGAATAAAAAAATTAAAATATAAACAATATGAATTTAGATGAATTGCGCAATAGAATAGATGGCATCGACAGTGAAATGTGCCGTCTTTTCGCCGAAAGAATGCAGGTCGTGACAGACATTGCACGATACAAAAAAGAGAATAACATGGTTGTTTATCACCCCTCGCGCGCCCGCGCTGTGTTGCAGAATATATCTAAACAACTGGGGCCCGAATTCGAGGGTTACGGCCGTTCGCTCTATCATACAATTTTCGACCTTAGCGAGTCGTATCAGACAAGAATGCTCTCACAGGATGCAGAATTTTTCCAACAGATTAAAGAGGTAACATCAAAGCCCCCCATGCCCTTTCCCAAGCGTGCATCGGTAGCATGTGCCGGCTGCGAAGGCGCTTATGCCCACATTGCAGCCGAGCGTCTTTTCGACCTACCCGAAATGATGTTTGTAAATGGCTTTGACAGTGTTTTTCGCGCAGTAAGCACCGGACTTTGCGAGTATGGAGTGCTGCCTATCGAAAATTCTCTTGCCGGCTCGGTAAATGCCATCTACGACCTTTTGGGCGAACACAATGTAAGCATCGTGCGTAGCGTGCGCCTTAAAGTAGACCATTCATTCCTTGTTCAGCCGGGTGCGAAACTCGAAGATATTCGCGAGATTTATTCTCATCAGCAGGCAATAAGCCAATGTTCCGATTTTCTCTCTACACTGAAGAACGTGCGCATAATACCCGTAGAAAATACCGCCGAGGCAGCACGCATGGTTGCACAGTCCGAGGACAAGACAAAAGCATCAATTTCGTCGCGTCTCTGCGCCGAGCTTTATCAGTTGCAGACACTTAAAAATGCCGTGCAGAACCGCGACAACAACTACACACGTTTCATCTGCATCTCTAAAAACCCGCAAATATACTCGGGAGCCAACCGCACAAGTATCATGATGGTTATTCCCCACCGTCCGGGAACACTCTTCCGCATTCTCTCTCGTTTCAATGCAACAGGCGTGAACCTTGTGAAACTCGAAAGCCGTCAGATTCCCGAGCGCGAGTTTGAATATCGTTTCTATTTCGACATTGAAGCATCTGTTTACAGCACAGAGTTTCAATCTCTTATGTGCGAGCTTAACACATGTGGTGAGCAGTTTAAATACTTCGGAACATACGCCGAAATTATTTGATGAACGATGAAAGTACTTGTAATAAACGGCCCTAATCTTAATTTGTTGGGATTGCGCGAACCTACACTCTACGGCTCGCAGAACTTTGCAGCCTTGCAAGAGTTTATCGGCGAGAGTGCCCGACAACTGGGTATTGAGGTTGAACTGTTCCAATCCAACCACGAGGGTGCCATTGTCGATGCTATACAGGGAGCCTATGGTCGCATGGACGCGATACTTATAAACCCAGCAGCCTACACTCATACAAGCGTCGCCATACTCGACGCCCTTAAGGCAGTGGCTCTTCCGACAGCCGAGGTGCATTTGACCGATATTTCCACTCGCGAAGAGTTTCGCCGTTTCTCCTATATTTCTCTTTACGCCCAACGCACAATTTGCGGGCAGGGATTCGAGGGATACAAACAGGGATTGCAATTTTTGAAAGAAAATTACGACAAATGAAATAAACAGAGGTTGCTCCATTGAGCAACCTCTGTTTATTATGTGTATCTTTGCAACATGAAGTTTGCACAATCAGAAATGCACAAACTTTCCTATTCTGATAAATAATTGGATTCTTTACAATAGAATAAAAATGACATTTTTCGGTTTTCTAAAAGATTGGTCGTTGCCCATAGCCATGCTTGGAGGCGTTGCAGCATATTTCCTGTATGTTAATATTCCCTTTTTGGACGATACACACGCCGCTGCAAACGAACTTGTAAGTTACATGCAACCTGCACTTATCTTCTCGATGCTCTTTATTACCTTCTGCAAGATAAGTTTCCGCGACCTGCGCGTCGAACGTTGGCACCTCATTCTGCTTGCTTTTCAACTTATAAGTTTCATCGTCTTTTCTTTGGTGGCAGCTTTTGTTCCCATGAACGATTCGGCACGTGTGATTGTAGAATCTTTCATGCTGTGCCTTGTGTGCCCCACCGCCACCGCAGCAGCTGTAATTACTGCTCGTTTGGGCGGCAGTGCCACGTCGCTGCTCACATACACCATCATGATGAATTTTGCGGTAGCCATGGTTGCTCCGCTCTTTCTTACTCTTGCCCACCCTGTCGAGGGCGCAGGCTTTCTATCCTCTTTTATGCTTATCTTAGGTAGAGTGTTTCCACTGCTCCTATGCCCATTGGTGGCAGCCTCGTTGGTGCGTCGTTTGCTCCCTGCGGTACAGCAGTTTATTGTAAAAAAATACCGCAACCTGCCATTTTATCTATGGCTCGTCGCACTATCGCTGGCAATAGCCCTCACTGTAAAATCCATCGTACACAGCAACCTCTCTGTTTATGTACAGATAACTATTGCCGCAGTGTCGCTCATCTGCTGCATTGTACAGTTTGCCTTCGGACGTTACATAGGGCGTCGCTACGGCGATGCTATTGCCGGCGGACAATCTCTCGGACAGAAAAACACAGTCTTTGCAATATGGCTGGCCTACACATTTCTGACGCCTGTAACCTCCATTGCCGGCGGTTTTTACAGTATATGGCACAATTCAGTAAACACGTGGCAACTTTATCGCAAGAATCATCCGAAAGAGTAATACAACGTCAGTTCGATATTTGATGTTGAGGGTTTATTATGGCGATTGAAGTAAAAGAAACTTCAATCGCTGTTTATTTTATATTCTACGGCAGTTTTTACCTTTGATTTTTATTGCAATGCAAACAAAAACTGTCCATCTTGGATAAGAGGGACGAGAAAAACTTTAGTTTTTCGGAGGGAGTTTGAAAAAATAGTGAATTCTCGAACGCCCCCGGCCTAAAGGCCACCCCCTCTTAGCCA
>CAZXIQ010000107.1:0-6454 GCA_964640785.1 uncultured Bacteroidaceae bacterium
CTGGTGCTTTGTATAAAGTTATCTTACCCTGCGTTCATAGTCGGGCTGTGCGGCAACCTCAAAAATAGCGAGACGTGCATCACTTCTCACCTTACCTACAAAGGCAAAGGCTATGTAGCGATAAGTTCGCGAACGAGCAAAGGATGTTACAACGTCGCGACACAACGTAGCCATCTCTTTGGAAAAATCGCGTCCGCCGGCAAGTTCCCACACTGTGCCATCGACACTGCCGAGAGTGTAAAAACCTGCTCGCGACGCATGGAAAGTTGCTCGGAGCGCTGCCTCGCGCACTCGTTTAAAACCCGACGTCCCGAACAGACAACCGCGCGTAACAACAATCACCGGAACATCATCGACGAAGGTATTATGCTTGTCGAAAGTGTAGCGCGTATAGTCGTAGCCATGCTTATACCCCAAAATAAGTTTGTCGGAATATTCCACTTTTGCCGAATATCTGCCATCGGCCGTACTCCACACGCCTGTGGCATTGTTATAAACATAGACATAGTCGTACAGGGGGTTACACACGTAGAGAAGGTCGCCAATGTAGTCGAATGCTGTAAACGCACCGGAAAGATAGGCGGTAAATGCAACCCTGCTGCGCATTCCCTCGCGCTCCACAGCGCCACAGATGCGCTCAATGACGTCGCCGCTGCGCGATAGTTCCGGCGCTGACAGCCCCGAAAGAGCCGACGAAATTTCGGCAACCTCGCCACCATTTATAAGCATCAGCCCTTTGGAGGTGGGGAAAATAACACCACGTGTGGTAACGGAAACACCGGAGGCGTTGTTACATATTTCTCGCGAGCAAGGTATCTGTGCAAGATAGCTGCCTGCTCCGGAAGTATCGACCGACATTAACTGAATGCCTTCATTGGTAAAGACATAGAGCGGGTGCTGTCCAAACTGCCCTTGCGACACGGCGACTGTGTTGCTGCACAGAGCGACAATATCGGCATCGAACGAATAGGTGTTTTTGGCAGGAAAAAAAAGAGGGTTGTCTACCTGAGAGACACGCATCACATTCTTGCGCGTGTAGTTCCTATTTTCGTTTATGTTTTTAAGGCTGAAAGCAACAAGCTTATCGTTCGCATCAATATAAAAGTCAGCATCGTCGCTTGTAAGATTGTGCCACTCGGCGCCATCAACCTCGATGGGTTTAATTCCGGCAAGGGTATTTTCGCCATATTCCAATTTTACCGTTATTGTTTCACCCACATTTATTTTATTAAATTCGGGCAACATAAATTCAAATATGTTTATGGGGACACCATCTTTGTACAGTATCAGGCCATAGCTGTACACAGAAACACTCGCTGCCGATTGCGTCGTACCATCGTTAAAGAGAATATCTAAACTCCATTCGTAGCCACCCTTATATGTAAAGGTGTATGTTCCTGTGTAGTTGGCGCGGTCGGGGAAGTTTTTCTTTACTGCGACGACAAAGGGATTCTCTTTGTTTGAATTGTCTACCTCGGCAAGAAGTGCATCGGAATTGTTTGTAACCTCGACTGCATGCTCGCTGCCGAAATTGACGTCGTTGAGGAAACAGGCCATATTGAGTATCTTGTGCGCTGTAAGCGGAAAATCCCTGTACTTTGCATAATCGGTGTAACCATCGGTGTAGGCGACACATATTCTAAGATTGCTTGCACGTGCATCGGCATAGTGCAGCAGTGGTGGCAACAGGTATTTTTCCCCGCTCTTGTGCAGGGAAGGATTTTTTGAGGTTGTTACCACGTGTCGCTCACCCTGTTCGGTGCCTATGGTTACAACCGACGTTATCTGAATTAAATTTTCCGAGGTCGAGGAGCGGGCTGAAATTGTATAATTATCGTAAGCATCGGTAAAGAGTTCGGTTACTCCTGCAAGGTGCATCTTGCTATTGTAGATGTACTTGAAAGATGCCGAGCTTAACTCGTGTGGCTGTTCGTTGATAGGCAGGCGTGTGCTGACAGCAAGCTGTGTGGGCGATGTGTTGTCGAGACGCCACACCTCTTTTCCCTCTAAGTCAAACTCTGCTATTTTGTAGAACAGTGAGGCAGCAGCAACCTCTTCGCGTATTTTATTTGCCCCTTTCCACTCGTAGCGGTCGTAGCTGTTTACCGTAGTCACTTGTGCCGAGGCTTGAGCCATTGAGCTGCCTGTGTCGAGGTATTCGTTTTTTACGCTTAGCTTGGCATTGCGGCTCTCGTGCCCCATGATGGAGGGGGTGGCAAAAAGCTCTATGGCGACAATTATGTCGCGCCAACGTTTGAAATTATATGGCTCGTGAGTAAAGGTGGGTATAAAGCCACGTACCGATGCAAAATATTGCGAGCGCGAGCCACCAGTGGTGCTGCAAGGAGTGGAGAAGAAGTTCATGTTGTCGCGACCGATGCTGTGGGATACTCCCAACCAAACGTAGCCGATATTTTCGATGAGGGTATCGGAATCCTCGACATAATATATTGGGGAGTAGCACATGTAGCTGCCGTCGAAGAGACGAAGAGCAAGACGAAAAAGTGTGCGGTCCACAAATGCGCCTTGATTGTAGAGCCCGCTGAGACATTCGTCGAAAAATCCTTTGGAAACATTAGACCATCGTAATTCTTCATCCGAAGAAGAGAGTTCTGCTGTGTCGGAGAAATACTTCTCGTCGCTGAGAGTTGTCACATGTACAGGCTTGAAAGCAATGTTCAACTTTGGTATCTGCGGCAATTTACCCAGATAGCGGTAGTTGCCGTCGTAAATGGCGTAACGCACGCCGTCGGGACAATACATTATTGCTATGTTACCCATAAATGATAGCTCATTTACTGTGCCGTCGGTGCTGCCATTGAGGGTGTTGATGAGGTTACCGGCATCGTCGTAGACTGTACCGTTTTTTATATATAACCACTCTTCGGCCTTTTCGTGGAAATATTCCTTATAGTCGCAACCTGAAACTGTTATTCCCTTGGTGGGCGGAATTATTACTTTTGTGCCACCACCATCAGCCGTAAGATTATGCATTATGCAGCACTCGCCGTCCCTGACACCACGTGCCTCGCTGTTGTTTACCAATCCCAAGATGGGAGTATCAATTTTCTGCATTGTGTTTTTTTGAACAAAAGTAATGCAAGATTGGTAGCAACAGGTTGCAGAATTAACACATTGTCACCCGGCAAGAGAATCACTGCCCCACAAAAAAGAATCAGACAAGCCGGGCAAACTCCATGGTAAATACCGTGCGACGGCTCTGCGGATTACTTGACACTGTAAGTTCACCGCCATGCAGTTTCATAATACGGCGACTAAGGGCCAATCCAATGCCGCTGCCATCTTTTTTAGTCGTGTAGAATGGAAGGAAAATATCATCTAAACGTTCGGCAGGAATACCCGCACCATTATCGGTGACAGAAATAAAAGGAGAGCCTTCGCACATGGTGGCAGAAATTTCAACAACGCCGTCGGGGTATTGTCCTGCCGAATGAATGGCATTGGTCAGCAAATTGCTCAACACTACGTGCATCTGAACAGCATCGGCATATATATACAGTTGAGAGGGTGAAAATATCTTTAATTTCACATTACTCTGTTTGTCAGCAAGGGTACGTTGCTCACTCAACAGTTGCGATACGTAAATTTTGGACATCCGGGGAGCCGACAGATGTGACAGCGTGTGATAAGAATCTAAGAATGCCTTGATGCTTTTACTTTGATTATTAATTATATTCATACCCTCGAGAATCTCATCATATGAAAAAGCCTCATCTTTATGACTGAGATAATGGCCGCTAAGGGATATTATCGGCGTTACCGTGTTACGAATTTCGTGCGTCATTATGCGCAGAATGCGGTCGCTGTATATCTTTTTCTGCTCTAATGATTTTTCATTTTCGTAGTTACGGCTGATAATCTCGTTCATGCTATCATACATTTCTTGAAGAACTGCGTCTTTTATATTGGGGATTCTTATCGTACGTTCGCCGCATCGCATCGATAGCAGAAACTGCTTAACCTGATTGATAGGAAAAAATATAAGTTTCCATATATTATATATGACATACGACAAGAAGAGAAAAGCCGCCAAGAGCGAGTAAAAACCGGGACTGTATATTATCAGCAATACTATTATGGCCACATTTGCCACAAGCAACGACAAATAGAGCATCAAAGAGACGCGATACATTTTATAAGCCATATTTTTTTATCTTATTGTACAACGTGCGCCGCGAAATTCCCAAGATGGAGGCACATTTTGTCATATTGTTTCCATGTGTCTCAAGCACATTACGCAATCTTTCGCGCTCAACATCTTCGAGAGTAGCAACTGTTTCGCCATCGTCGGCATTTTCATCTGTTTGAACAGTTCTTTTCTCTATCGCCACAACAATCTTTTCCACAAGTTCTTTATTGTCCCAAGGCTTTGTTATAAAATCGTCGGCTCCATTCTTCATAGAGCGAACAGCAACCTCAATGTCGCCAAAGGCAGTCATAAGTATAACAGCCGGAGCATCGGGGCGCGACTTTATATTCTGTAACCAAAAAAGCCCCTCGGAACAGTCCAATTCCGTGTTACAGAAATTCATGTCAAGCAACACTGCATCGACCCCGCCATTGTTAAGCACTGCGGGAATGAGAGTGGGAGAAGAAATTGTGCCAATCATACGAAATTCCCGTTTAAGAACCAATTTCAATGTCTGCAACAAGACTGTATTGTCATCAATTACAAGTATATGATAATTGTACATATTAAAACCATTATTCGCAAAATTACCCATTAAAAGGATTAATCTGCACATATTATCAAAAAATCAAGTAAAGTGTGCAAAAATTACACACTTTACTTGATTTTTTGATACAGCACCGCATCGGTCACTTTTATTTCAACATCCTCGGCAGGGTTCAGCCAGCGAAGATTTATAGTGTGATTCTTTTGCTTAAGTTCGAAGTTCCAATAAATATCCAAACGACGCAGGCGATAGCTTGCAGGCATACTGAAACGTTGAGGCGTGCCACCGTCGAGCGTAACCTCAAGCTCGGCTACATATTTTTTGTTTTTTGTCTTTACCGCACCGTTTATGATGATTCCTGCACAATGAGCATTAAGGGTGTAGACTGCATTTGTCAATTCTGTATTTATGGGCACGCGCTCCACAGGGGTAATTCCGGGGAAACTGACTTCGTAACGTACAGCCTTGGGCTTTTGACATTTTATGGTAACCTCGTCGGGTGTAACCTTACCGCCGCCACGCTCTATCATCTGCAATGCGTGATTGAAACTCATGTTGTAAGTATCGTTAAGCGAATAGGGTATATAGGCAAAATTCATATCTTCGGCACGTTTCAAAGGCTCAATCCATTCTGAAGGAATCTTTGAATACCCTATTGCAGTAGCTAAAATTCCGGCAGCCGATGCGGGATTACAATCGGAGTCTTGCCCGCAACGTGTTGAAATATCTATCGTTCGCGCAAAGTCGCCGTTGCCGTACAATAGCCCGAATACAACATATGCACTATTGATGGTCGCGTCTATGTTGAGCGGGGCCAATGCTCCCTCGCCGCAACCAACGTCACTTGCTCCCCATCGCTCTTCGCACAGTTGCCAGCCGCGTCGCCAGTCATCGGGATAAGTGCGCCAAATTTCTATTACATCTTTTATGCAGCGATAAAATTTACTCTTTTTGGGAATTGTCTTTAATGCCTCGGTGACAATAAATTCCATATTGTCGCTGACAAAGGCAATAGAGTACATTGCACCTATGTAGACACCGCCGTACCATCCGTCGCCGTAGTTCATAATGTGTCCCACCTTATCCGATATTTTCGAGGCTGCATTGGGCATTCCCGGAGACATTATTCCCGCATAGTCGGCCTCAATCTGGTAGTCAATATCATCGGCGTGAGGATTATTGCGCCAATGCCCGGACATTGGAGGGCGTATACCTTGCAGAATATTGTATCGCGCCGCCTGATTGGCGTGCCACAAATAGTAGCCTGCGTGGGCAAAAGCATGAGCTATTGAATCGACGGGTGCATCGAGCCCCAAACGGTCGAACACCCCCACAAAGGTAAGATCCATGTAAATATCATCATAGAGCGTAGGGACACGTTTCATGTAGTTTGCCACATAGTCGGGCTCGCCCCAAGGAATCTCACGACTATCGGGAATCATACGCGAGCGATACTGAAACTCTGTGGGGCCGCCGTATGTACAACCAAGCACCTGTCCGGCCCATGCGCCCTTTATTTTATCCATGAGGGTGGCACGGCTCATAGTCAGGCGCGAGGGCATCTTGTCACCTGCACACAGTGGGAAGACACACAATAGAGCAATGACAAGCATTGCAAACATTCTTTTATTAAAATGTATCATATTATTATTCTTTTGCCGTAAAGTTACACTGTTACCGAGAAATATAAAGAGTATTGGAAAAAATATTTAAAAAAATTGCAACCTTTCGTAAATTAGCCTCGTCTAACGGGTGTA
>CAZXIQ010000108.1:0-6429 GCA_964640785.1 uncultured Bacteroidaceae bacterium
TTCATTGTAAAAGGTTACTTAAAAAAATACAGCGCTGTCAAAATTACAGGCAACGTTCGCAACAAAAGTTCGCCAAAGGCAAAAATTGTATGAGCGTCAAGTAAAAAAGAATCCTCTATCACCATACTGAAAGAAACATTTAATTCAAACAGAAGTTAAAATAGATAAAATTACAAAACAGCATTAAACCCTACAAAAGAAAAAACGTCTACTAATCGAATGAAGATTTTAATAATACCAACAATTAAAACCGAAAAAATGAAGAAAAGAATTATTTTTGTCTGCTGTGCCCTATTCGCTGCAATAACCATCGTCACAGCACAAGACAACACATGTGACAAAAAAGCAGCATGCGAGACCAAACAAGCAGAAATGGTAAAAAAAGTAACCGAACGAATGAAAAACCAACTTTCGCTAAGTGACGAACAGACAGCAAAAGTGGAAGAACTGAACAAAGAATATCTGCCCAAAATGAGAAAAGGACACCCGGGCATGCGTCATAATAAAGGGAACTGCCCCGACAGCATCTGCCCCCAAAAAGAGTGCCCTAAAGACAAGGCCGAATGCAAAAAAGCCGAAAAATGTTGCAAAGAAACAAAAAAATGCGACAAAGCCCCCAAAGGCAACAAGCCAACCAAAGAGCAGATTGAAAAGCGCAAAGCAGAAATGAGCGAAACACGCAAGGCATACATTGCAAAATTAAACGAAATACTCACTCCCGAGCAACAAGAGAAATACAAATCTCTGCGCAAAGAGAGACCCAACAAAAGAAAGAAATAAGAAATTGTTTAAATTTAATCACAATGCTATAGTTTGCGACCAAACAATGTCAATCATCAGCGTGAATAGAGCGTAATTCATTGTGAGAAAATAGCATAAGACTTTCAAGAGAGGCTGTCGGACTTTTTACGTCCGACAGCCTCTCTTGAAACATCAGTATACTCTGTGAAGGACACGCAATAAAAGGTAATGATGCCAAAAAGAAAACTCTTACTTTAATTTAAAAATTGCTTCAAGAGGAAAATGGTCCGAAATATATTTTGCACCATAGTAACCATCGAGCGTACGGAATTCATTGCACACTACGCGGCGGCCACGATAAAATATATGGTCAATCATAGACTCTTTATAAAGTCCGAATCCGGTGAACGTATTCTTATTATCGCTGATGGGCGCTGTTGCACGTGCGTCATTCAAATTCTTGTGCAACGGATTGAGAGCCGGATTTTCAGACGCAAGATTAAAATCGCCGGTAAGAATCACAGTAGCCTTTTTACCTGCGATTTTTCTTATCTTATCAACAATCAGTTTCGACGACTCGGCCTGTGCCACACTACCCTTGTGGTCGAAGTGTGTATTGAAATAGTAGAATTTAACGCCGGTGGCCTTGTCGCGCAATTTCACCCATGTAGCTACTCGGTTGCAGGCTGCGTCCCATCCGCGTGACACTTTTTCGGGTGTTTCGCTCAACCAGAATGTACCACTGTCGAGAAGGTCGAAACGGTCTTTCTTATAATAGATTGTCATAAATTCGCCACGATTCTTGCCATCGTCACGGCCGACACCCACACGTGCATACTGCGGACAGACGCTGTCGATATATTGCATGTGAGCAGTTTTTGCCTCTTGCAGGCCAAAAGCGTCGGGGCTGTGTTTCTCTATCATATTCTTTGTAGCATGTTTGCGGAACTGCCAATTATTTTCCCCATCATTCGCAATGGTGCGAATGTTATAAGAAATAATTTTAACATCAATGGAAGATTTTGCAACAATCGACATACACATCGACAATGAAACAAATAAAAATAATACTGTCTTTTTCATACGTATATAAATTTAATAAATTAATGTTACCCTAATTCCACTATTGTTATTCCGGCACCGCCAAACTGCACATGCTCGTCGCGGAAACTCTCAACAACAGGCATCGTACTTAAATATTGTCTGAGCAAAGTGCGCAAAATGCCGTTTCCGGTACCATGAAGTATACGCACCTGCCGCACACCGCAAACAGTTGCATCATCAATAAAATAACCGACAGCCTGCACAGCCTCCTCGCCACGCATACCCCGCACATCAATCTCCGACTTGAAATTCAGTCTTTTATTATGCAGATTTTCTTGTGTCTCGCTGCTTAGGAAAGAGACTGCACGTTTCTCGGCTTTCGGAGCATCACACGGTTCAAGTCGCTCCATTGATACAGTTGATTTTATAGCACCGAAACGCACAACAGCATCTTTTTTATTTATTGCAAGAATCTCGCCGGCAACCTGCTGCCCGCGAATTTTCACATAACTGCCGACAGACAAGAGAGGGCTCTTTTTCTCGACGGCAGGAACCTCTACGGCACTGTTTTTCTTACCGCGCACACCATTTTTCTTGCGCTCTTGTCGTGCCAACAGTTTCGCCATTTCGCGGTCCACACGCTCGCCCTGCTTACGACGCGCAAGTTCCTCGACCTCACGACTAAAATCGCTCAGTTCCTTGCGCACCAACTTTGTACGCTCTTTCTCGGCCTTAGCCTCGACAATCTCGCGAATGGTATTTTCAATTTTTGCGTTAGCCTCTTTTATCAATCGTTCGGCCTCTTCGCGCGCTTCGCGCATAACCTCTTTGCGGCTGCGACGCAATTCGTCGGCCGAGGCACGATATTTATCAAGAGCATCGTCAAGCTCTTTCTCTTTCTGATGCACATTTTTTCTTTTCGTTTCCCAATAACGTTTGTCGCGCACAATGTCCTGCAAATATTTATCGGACTGAATGTAGTCGCTGCCCACAATGTCCGAAGCATCTTTTATAATATCCTCGGGCAAGCCTATCTTACGTGCAATTTCCACAGCAAAAGAGCTGCCGGGGTTACCAATCTGCAACTGGAACAATGGTCTCATTTCGCCCCTGTCGTACAGCATTGCACCATTGACAACGCCGGGGGTCGAGTCGGCAAAATGTTTAAGATTCTGATAATGGGTAGTTATAATTCCAAAAGATTCACGTTCGTTGAAACGCTTGAGGATAGCCTCGGCCATTGCACCACCTATGAGCGGCTCTGTTCCATTGCCAAACTCGTCTATAAGAATAAGCGAATGGGCATCGCAACGACGAAGAGTATTTTTCATGTTCAGCAAATGACTCGAATAGGTACTGAGGTCGTCCTCGATGCTCTGCTGGTCGCCAATATCTATAAAAAGGTGACGGAAAATTCCGGCGTTACTGCGCTCGTGAACAGGAATAAGCAGGCCACATTGCAACATATATTGCAAAAGTCCGGCAGTCTTCAGACACACAGACTTTCCGCCGGCATTAGGGCCGGAAATAAGCAATATACGCCTGTCGCCATCGAGCTGAATATCAAGGCGTGACATACGCCGTCCATGTTTCTGCAACGAAATTTCGAGTAACGGATGGCACGCAGCACCCCAGTCAATCATAGGGCGATTAAGCATTGCGGGCTTGACAGCATCGAAACGCATCGCCAACTGAGCCTTTGCACGAATAAAATCCATTTCGCCCAAAAAGTCGTAGGCCGACAAAAGTTCAGGTACACGAGGGCGCAATTCATCGGAGAATGCGGTGAGTATGCGTATAACCTCACGACGCTCTTCTGCCTCAAGTTCACGTATGCGATTGTTCGCCTGCACAACCTCGGCAGGCTCTATAAAAACAGTCTTTCCGCTGGCCGACTCATCGTGAATGATTCCATTCATCTTGCGTTTGAGAGCCGGTGCAACAGGAATTACAAGACGACCGTCGCGCAACGTCGGCGACGCATCCTTTTCGACCAATCCTTCAGCTTGTGCACGACGCAAGATGCTATTCAGCGTACGCGAAATGCTACCCGAAGTGCGCGACAGCTCGCTGCGCAAAGCAGCCAGCGCAGGCGAGGCAGAATCCTTCACCTTGCCAAACTTATCGACAATAGCATCTATTGCACGCAACAACGACGGTAACACATCAATGTCACCCGCCAAGCGACGCAAATTGGGGTAAAGAGGATTATCCTCGCCACTTTCCGAGCCGTCGCCCTGCTTGCGCAACAAAGACAACATGCGCCCTATCGTGTCGAGCGAACGACGCAGCGAGAAAAGTTCATCCTCGCCCATATACATACCCGCAATACGTATGCGTTGCAGAGGCTCGCGCACATCATAGTAATAATCGCTCGGAAAATTCTGTTCAAGCTGCAATATGCGCACAAACTCCACAACCTCGTCCAGACGCATGTTTATAGCCTTAAAATCAGTCATAAACTGCATATCATCGACACGCTCCTCGCCCAAACGGCACAGAGCATACTCCTTAAGCATGCGCCGCACCGCATCGAACTCTATCTTATTTTCAAAATTATCGGGGTATATCATAAAAATACAAATCCAAATTACCATTTACGCAACATGTAACGTCCATCGTTGCTACTCATCACAAGGTATTCATCGTCCAAACGTTCTATAACAAAAACCGTGCTATCGGAATAAAGGTAAAAACCCGAGAGAATATCTCGTGTAGCCACATTATCCTCTTCGAGAAACTTGCGGAAACCACTCATCACAATCGTGTCGCCCGAATAATACAAGTTGCCAAGATAGCGCAAAGGAAGTTCCTCCTCGTAGTGCTTGCTTACAAACGTCAGATGACGTTGAAAAGAGTAATATATATCGTGCGGAGTGTATGTATTCCCGGCACACTCCACACGTTGCAACTGCCACATGCCGTCAAGGTCGCCGTTTATATAAACCTTATCACAGGCAACAAACATCATCGCAATAAAAAGTATAAAAAAATATCTTTTCATCTTCTATCAAAAATTTCGCCCACCCTTGACAAAGTGAACATTACTCCCAAATTATTGCCTATAAATGTGCTTTTATCGTACGCAACCGCCACCTTACCGAGCCATTTGCTCGACAATGGAGCGTAGATAAACTCGCCAAGTAACGACGTTGTATATTTTTTCTTGGGGAAAGGATTGGGATAAGTTCCCCAATTCTCGCTATACACATAGGATAATCTGTAACCAAGCGGGAAAGCATCCTGAAAAGCACCGTTAATGCCTATGCTGTGAGCCACAAGACGATTGCCACGAAACTTCAGGCTGCCATTGTCATTATAAGCCGGAGAAATGACAAGCGGATTACCCATGCCCATACCCCAATGGTGCCAACCGGGATAAATGCCATGATTGTAATAATTATCATTGCCATCCATCTGTTCATTGAAATAATCGCTCGGGTCGTGATAAAGCGCACCACTCTGCTCCTTTGTACAAACATATTCATACTGCACAGCAGAAATAAAAGGCAGAATATGAGACTTGTTTGTAACCCTGAGACCAATTAAAATATCTTTCCACGGATAATATATGACATTGCGTTTACCGTTTCTGTCACTCTGATACTCAAAAAAGAAAAGTTGCGAAAAATCCTCGAACAGATGCTCGCCGTAAAGCCTGAACTCAACCTCTTTGAGCGGAACGGTAAAAGCCGCATGCCAACTACCCAACTGATTGCCCGAAATATTTGTCTGTTCAACCTCGGGAGTATCACCACTGCCGCTCAGCGGAATAAATGCCTTCCAATAATCAGACAAACTTGTCGGCATTGAGACTTTAAGCCCATCGCCATGCGTGTAAATGTCGCCACCAAACTGAGTGTACATTTCCAGCCCGCCCTCGAACAAGAGAGGAAATTTTTCGGCCTTGCCTATCTCTATAAAGCCCGCCTTGCTGTGATACAATATATTCTTACCATATATGGTAATGTCGTTGCCACGAGTGAAACTCTCTTGAAAATTACCATCGGTGAAACGTCCGTAAGCAATGTGTCCGCGAATTTTCAGCCACCCGCGAGTTCCGGGAAAAGGAGTATACTCGGGAATTTCGAGACGCACCTGAGGAACGGGACGGCTGTTACCGCTGAACGACATTCCACCACTGCTAAGCATCGTAAACTGATTATGATAGAGATTGGGGAAATATCTGTTTACAAGATTTTCGGCAAAAGATGTTCCGGCAAACTGCGAAACATGAGTGCGTGTCTCGGAAAAACGCTCTTTACTGCCAACACTCAGCGTCAGCCATCGCCAGCTTGCCGACGCATAAAGTTGCTGAATAAAAAAATCGGCATTACTGTTCGAAGATGCAACAATGTCACCTACAACCTTGTAACAAAAATCATCATTTCTTAAATTGCCACCATACTCAAGACCATAGCGACCATAAAGGCTGTTAGGCTCGGCAGAGACAAGACCCTGTCTATTAGCAGTAAACCAATATGGGGCATTATCACCATCGGAAGCAACAGTATTAAACTGAGTAAAATACCTCAAATAGCAATTCTGTTGCGCATGGGCAAAGTGCGCAACGCAGACAAGCACAATTAATACAAATATACGCAACAACAATTTCATCGTTTTATTTTTGCAATGCGAAGATAA
>CAZXIQ010000109.1:0-6241 GCA_964640785.1 uncultured Bacteroidaceae bacterium
CGCCTTTAGGCGTAGTTTCGCCCCAAGCAAAGTAGTCGCCATACTCCTCGGGCGCGGTTGCTCCTACGTTGCAAGTTGCCCATTTTACACTAAGACCAAGGTCTACCCATTTGTGTCCATTAATGATACCTGAACTTATAATAACGGGGTACTCTTCGTCTATGTTGCCTGTGTAGCGTTTAAGGGTGTATATTTCTTCTTCATCATCCTCCAATACAAGTTTTTCGCTATTGAGCAGATGAATAGTATATTTCACTTTGTCACCATCCTCTTCAATGATTGTTAGATTAGTTACGTCGCTGCTGACATTATAAATTATCTCGCAACGGTCATAATTTTTACTATCTGCATTTTCAACAAAAATACCGGTATTATCTTCGTCTGAAAAATAATACAAACAGCATTCATCACCCGAATCGTATTTCCACCCGCCGTAGAGGTCGGCTTTTTCAAATTGTGTGGTTGTTCCGCCACCATTGTTGGTGTTGCCGCCTGTGCCATTGTCATCGTCGTCGTCACCACCGCCACAGGCTGTAAAGCCAAGTGCGAAAAGGCACATCAAGAGTGCCGAAAATAGTTTTAATTGTTTCATTTTGCTTAATTTTTGATTATTTAACTTTAATTCTGCACAAATCTAAGCAAAATATTAGTTCGTCCCGAAAAACAATGTATATTAATGTGTTACATAGTTGTTTAAAAACTTTTATTTATGGTTTTTCCAGAAATTATGGCGACTGAAGAAAAAAGAATCCTCAATCGCCATTATAAAATAATAAAAACAACGTTTACTCCGGATTTTGGGAATAATATTCGTTCCACTCCTTCAATGCAGCCTGCCAATCGACAACCTCGCCATCGGCAATAGCCTCGGCCTGTCTGACAGCCTCGTCGTGCAGTTTTTTCTCGGCGTAACGCAGTTTCATTGCCTCAATAGTTGCATCATCCAACACCTGTATGCGTCCGCGACGTATACACTCATCAAAATCATCGGGACCAAAAGCCTTGCCCTGCACATTAAAATCTGATATATTAAAACCAAAAACAGTACGCAAAATATGTCTGGACATCTTTTGTTGCGAACGATTGCCACGCATCTTATTGCCCAAAAGTTTACGTATTACTTTCACCTCTTTCTCTGAAAATTTTTTCCTTCCCACAATTACAACTTTTATTGTTTATAACAAAAATTAAAAATCGACACACGCGCTCTACTTCTTACGGTTGCGCCAAATGCGCATAATATAGTAGACAAAATGTACAGTCGCAAAGACAATGGAAATTACAAGCATACTCTTGTCGTCATTCCAACCGGCAGTCTGCTGATGCCAAAAGCCTGTGACTAAACACAAAACCGATAATGCAATACCCAGCATATTAAGCGACATTTCTCCTTTGCGCACACTTTTGCCCAGCTCTAACTTGCTATGCTTTATGCCATAGATTGCATAAATATCGAGACCTACAAGCATCCACAGCACCAACCGTATCCATGTGTCGGCCGGCAGGAAACACATCATAGCCACGCATGTGAGTATTCCCAAAATGGGGATTGCAGGCACAAACGGACATCGAAAGCCATCGTTGTTCCGGGGCATTGTCTTGCGCAGCACAAGCACACCGGCACACACAAGCGTAAAAGCAAACAATGTACCTATGCTTGTCATCTCCCCGGCCACACGCGCAGGCACAAAGCCGGCGAGCGCCCCCACAATTATCATGAACAGCAGATTGCTATGCAAAGGGGTGCGGTATTTTTCGTGTATGCGCGAAAAGAAAGGAGGCAACAATCCATCGTGGCTCATACTCAAGAATACTCGGCTCTGTCCAAGCAGTGTCACCATTATCACCGAACAGTAGCCAAAGAGAATTGCCAATATTATTGCTTTGTTCAACCATGGATAGGCCGGCTGCACCACTCCCGCAGCATCAGGCGTACCCATATTCTCTATTGCAACAGCAACGGGAGCAATGCCCACCTGTCCTTGAAATTCCGTATAGTGTGCAACACCTGTCATCACATGTGCAAAGAGTATGTATAGCACAGTACACACAAGCAACGAGACAAGAATACCTATGGGCATGTTACGCTTAGGGTTCTTGGTCTCTTGAGCTGCGGTACTTACTGCGTCGAATCCTAAAAAGGCAAAAAAGACAATTCCCGCTCCGCGCAAAATACCAGAGAATCCATATTCGCCCAATACTCCGGTATTTTCGGGAATATAAGGAACAAGATTGTCGCTGTTGATAAATTTCCAACCCAAAATAACAAAAATAAGTATGACACCAATCTTCAGAAACACAATGAGCCCATTGAAGAAAGAACTTTCTTCGGTACCTCGCATCAATATTATGCTTATGAGGACAACGATGATTATTGCGGGAATATTTACAATGCCACCGTCCCAAGGACAAGCTGTCAGTGTGTGCGGCAATTCTATGCCTACACTTTGCAGGAACACCACTAAATAGCGGCTCCAACTGATGCTTACGGTGATTGCCGCCACAGTATATTCAAGCACTAAGTCCCAGCCAATTATCCATGCTACAAGCTCACCCATCGTTGCATAAGAATAGGTATATGCACTGCCTGCCACGGGTATCATGGAAGCAAACTCGGCGTAGCACAAACCCGCAAAGCAGCAACCGATGGCTGCAATGGCAAAACTTATGGTTATTGCAGGCCCTGTAAATTCACCTGCCACCGTTCCTGTTATTGAGAATAATCCTGCACCGATTATTGCACCCACTCCCAATGCCACAAGGCTCCAAGGCCCCAACACTCGTTTAAGAGTCTTGCTGCCGGTAGCATTAGCCTCGGCTTGCAGTGTTTCGATTGTTTTTTTTATAAATAGTCCCATAGGGTGGTTCTAAAAAATTAGTGATGAACTTTATTTTAGAAATTCAAAAGTTTCTTAGAAAGGCTGTGTAGCCATTTTCCATAAACAAAGAAAAGCTGCTTTTGTTATTTCAACCATCTTGTCCCAGTTTATACGGTCGCTCTCGTCGGTGGGCATGTGAAAGTCGGGCTGCGCACCTGTCTGGTACCAGACGATTTTTGCACCTGCCTTAAAGAATGGCACTTGGTCGCTGCCACCGCTGAAGTCCTCGGATGTTACAAAGTCCGGGTCAAGGTCAAGGGTGTGTTTCTCTATGTCACTTTTCAGCCAATGTTCAAAGAGAGTGTCCTTCTTCGTGTAAAGCAGGTTAAAGTGTTTCGGACGATGCTCCATGTTGTTACGCCCTATCATGTCAAAATTCATGTACCCTTTCACTTTCTTGATGTCGGCAAAGTTGTTTACAAAATATGTCGAGCCAAGAAGTCCGCGCTCTTCGCCGTCCCAAAGTGCAAAGATTACTGTCTTTTCGGGCTGTTGGCCTGTCGCAAGGAATGCGCGAAGTATCTGAAGCACAGCCTGCACACCCGAGGCATTATCATCGGCTCCATTGAATATTTTGTCGCCTACAAGCATCGGGTCATAGCCTAAATGGTCATAGTGCGCACCGACAACAACAATTTCTTCGGGATTTTTGCCCTCGATTTTTGCAAGGATATTGCGCATTTTTGCGACACGGTGCGGATGTTTCTTTATTTTTTCAACGCCTTCAGGGTTTACAGTAAAGCCGGCGTTGCGACGCTCCCAAGAGTAGGCATCGAATGGCTGTGCGAAACTGTCGCCGAACAGCGGGGTTGCTCCCATCTGCTTGAGTATGGATATAAGATATTCGCCTGCAATATGTCCGTGTTCTGTGCCCGATTCGCGACCTTTCAGTGCGTCCGACGCAAGAAACTCAACATGCGCCTCGGCTGTCGGGCGGTTGATTGTCACCAACCCCTTTTGTTCGGGAGTAATTTTATTCTTCTTTTTTGCACAAACGGTCGTTGCAGGAATAAGTGCGAGAAGTGTGATAAGTATAATCGCTGTTTTTTTCATTGTATTATCCATTTTGAAAAGCATAAGGGCTGTGCGAAAATATAGATTTTTACACACAGCACTTATACATTATGTTTCTTCTTTTATTTTTAGAAGCTGTTTGAATTTATATCGCCATTTTTTATTCAAAAATGGCGAAACATTCGGCCTCTATAAGAAAATATTTTTTAGAAATTCAAACAATTTTTTAGCAGTTCATTCCGCCGCAACAATTAATGACCTGCCCGGTTACATAGGCCGAAAGTTCCGATGCAAGGAATAATGCCACATTGGCAACATCCTCGCCCTTTCCGGCGCGTCGCAAGGGAATTGTAGCGCTCCACTGCTCACGCATATTCTCGGGCAGTTTGGCTGTCATGTCCGTGTCGATGAATCCCGGAGCTATACAGTTGGCACGTACACCACGCGGACCAAGTTCCTTGGCAACAGACTTTGCAAGTCCTATAAGTCCGGCCTTCGATGCAGAGTAGTTACACTGTCCCGCATTTCCGCTGACACCAACAACAGAGGTCATGTTAATGATGCTGCCCGAACGTTGCTTTGCCATTATGGGCGCAACAAGACGAGTAAAATTGAATGCCGATTTCAGGTTTACGGAAATTACACTGTCCCACTGCTCTTCGCTCATTCGCAGAATAAGTCCGTCTTTTGTTATTCCGGCGTTGTTTACAAGAATGTCTATGCGTCCAAAGTCGGCCATTATATTTTTCACAACCTCGTCAGTAGCGGCAAAATCGGCAGCATTTGATATATAACCCTTGCATTTTACACCCATCGCGCTAATTTCGGCAGCAGTCTCTTCGGCTGCTGCGCTGTTGCTGACATATGTAAATGCAACATCAGCACCTTCACTCGCATATTTTAATGCAATAGCCTTACCAATACCACGCGTTCCGCCCGTGACAAGGGCAACTTTTCCTTCTAACAATTTCATGATTATCTGATTTTACTTATTATTTTACTGCCTTGGGCAGATTTTCAGATGCGAAGATAGTAATTTTTTGCACACGGCAGAAAAACTGCGCAGAAATAATGAGAAACAGCCTTGTGAATTATTATAATAAATTGTATTTATGGCTCGCCAACTGCAAGCGCGCCTCGACATTAACAAATATTAACCATTGCATATTTATCACTGATTTTCATCTATTTAGCCACACAGTATATTGCTAATACATAATACAATATAAGTTTGTGGATGAATTTTAATTTTCTTAAATTTGTATGAAACCAAAAAACAATAAATACCATGAACAAAATCTATTCCGACCCTATTGAGAAAACCAGAATGCTTATCGAGGGGGTAAAAAAACAAGAAAACATCTTGCGCGGTAAAGGAATCTCAACCGACGTTGCCAACCTTGCCGAAGCATGCAAACTACTCGAAGAGGCCGGACGCAAACAAGAGGCAGTAGAAGACGAATTAAAGAGCGTACGCGAGGATGCACACAAAAAGCTGGAAATTCTGAAAGCACTCTACACAGAGTTCAAGTCTCCCATAAAACAAAATTTTCCTCCCGAGACATGGGGAGTATTTGGTCTTCCCGATAAAAAGTAACTGCCCTTTCCCTAAAAAGATAGCTTTTGTAAAATTCACAAAAGCTATCTTTTTTTATGGTAACTATGTGAATTATTGCATATAAATACTATATTTGCAAAGATTAGTTTGCAACTTTTATGAAAAAATTTATAAAACAGATATTAACGTTCACTCTTGGTGTTGCAACCATTGCCGGCTGCAACACAGTAGCAAAGTCTGATGGCGCAGGTGAGATTTTAGCCCCTGCCGAGTATATGAAAATGTTGGAGAACGACAAGAATGCCTATCTGCTCGACGTACGTCGTGCAGATGAATATGCCGCCGGCCATCTGCCCGGTGCCGCTCTTCTCGATGTTACCGACAGTGTAGCATTTGCGCAAGGCGTAGAGTTGCTCGATAAAGAAAAACACATATACATATATTGCCGCAGTGGCCGCCGCAGTCGCAAAGCAGCCAACATACTCACACAAAAGGGATTCAAAGTGTGTGACATGCAAGGTGGCTACAATGCTTGGAAAGAAATTTTTAAAAAATAGCTTAATTATATACTTATGGAAAAGATTATCGGACTTATAAACGCGCCATTCACACCCTTCTTGGAAAATGGCGAAGTAAACTACGAACCAATTCCCGCGTATGCTAACATGCTCGCAAAAAACGGTCTTAAAGGAGTATTCATCAACGGTTCCTCGGGCGAGGGATACATCCTCACCGAAGAGGAGCGCATAAAACTCACAGACACAAGGATGGCAGCCGCGCCCCAAGATTT
>CAZXIQ010000110.1:0-5229 GCA_964640785.1 uncultured Bacteroidaceae bacterium
AGCATCTGACTGTTAATCAGAGGGTCCTTGGTTCAAGTCCAAGAGGAAGAGCAAAGAGTTGCGAGTAATCGCAACTCTTTTGTTTATAAGCGCTTTTATAGGCACAAAAAAATGTTGCAAACCTACATTTGCAACATTTTTTGTTTTACTGAGTGTGTTATTTGAGCTTTTTCCAATAGATGGTTGTGCCGACACCAAAAACTGTTCCGCGCAGTTTAAGTTTGTCTGCGCTGACAAATTCTGCTGTTACGTTTACACGGAACCCTCTTGAGGGGTCGTAGATTTTTGTGTCGCCCCACTGCTTGTCCTCTTTTATGTATTTTAGTCCTTTGATGATGACAACTTTGTCAATGTCTGTGTTGCGCAATTTCTTGTCGGGGTTTTTAACGTCTTTACGTTTTTTGCCATTGGCATCTGTGGGGTTTTCTACCCAGAAGAGTTGCGCGGTATATGTACCGTCTGTTGCTTTTGTTACGCGCACTTTGCTTTTACTGCCGCCACGGTCGGTGAGATACTCGCCGATGATGTTGTCGGCTTTTGTGTTTAATGTACTCTGTGCGAATGTGGGAAGTGCCAAACTTATTGCACAGAAAAATGTAATGATAAAACTTTTCATCTGTTCTGTTTTTTTGTTCCGTGCAAAGTTAAAGCTTGTTTTGCACAAAGTAACTATGTCTGTGCAAGAAATTAAACTTCCTTTAGTCGAATTCTACCGCAAAATTGTCATTTTTGTAGGCATCGAAACATGTATTTATCTGTTCGTATGTTGTCTTTTCTTCGGCCAATTGTGGAATCTCTTCAAGCGCAAAGTATCGGCTTTCGCTTGTTTCGGGGTTTGGGGCGAAAGTTCCTCCGAGTGGCTTACATAGTACAAACACTTTGCATATATTATAAGGATGGGGGTAGGGGTTGTGTTTGTTCTTGTCGTGCAGAGCTATTATGCGCAGTGGTTCGACGTCGAGCCCTGCCTCTTCTTTTACCTCTTTTATTGTATTCGATTTTATTGTTTCCGTTACGTCCACCCAACCGCCGGGAAGTGCCCATAGTCCGCTGTTTTCTTTGACAAGCAATATTTTGCCATCTTCGAAAATGGCTGCCCTTGTGTCTAATTTGGGAGTTTGAAAGCCTGTCTCGTTGCAAAAGAGCTCGCGTACTTTTTCCATTGGTACGTCGCTGTAAGAACTTACTATTTCGGCTGAAATTTCTCTTATGCGCTTGAAACGCTCAATGTCAAAAATGTCTTTGCTGTATGTAAGGCCTGCTTGGGCTATGAATTGCAGTTCTTTTGCCCACTCTAACCATTTTTGATTTTCCATATTTTTTATCTTTTGGGGTTGTTTAGTAAATTACATATAAATATTCTTTGCAAGGTGAGTTTGGTAAGTTCTATTCGGACTTTTTTTGTTTTATTCCGGCATCTTGCTCGTTTTTAATCTGTTGTAATACACAGGGTGTGCCTTAGTGGTAACGGGCAATATGCTTAAAATAAAATCATAATTATGCTCGAACTTATTTGTAAAGCCTTCCTTGCTTGTTGTCGTATGTCGTTTGGGGCAAATGTAAAAATATATTTTGGAATTTTCATTATTAACAATTACTTTTGCAGGCAAATTTATCATTTGTTATAATGAAAATAGCTGTTCCTACGAGAGACGGGCGAGTGGACGACCACTTCGGACACTGCGACCATTATACGATTTTTACGATTAAAGATAATAAGATTGTTGATAGTGTGGCAATGCCTTCGCCGCAGGGGTGCGGTTGCAAGTCGGGTATTGCCGCCGACCTTCGCAATGCCGGTGTCGAAGTGATGCTTGCGGGTAACATGGGTGTGGGTGCGCTTAATAAACTTGCTGCTCACGACATTAAGGTGGTGCGCGGATGCAGTGGCGATGTTACTGCTCTTGTGAATTCTTACCTTGCCGGCGAGATTGACGACTCGGGTGTCTCTTGTTCGGCGCATGATGATGGTCATGAGTGTGCAGCTCATTCTCCTTCTGTGCCGAATGAAATTATCGGTTATGTGGCTAAAATAAGAAATATATAGAATATGTCTCAGATTAAAAAAGATAATTTAGGATGGGTGGATGCTTTGCGGGTATTGGCCTGTTTTTTGGTTGTATTTTCGCATAGCTGCGATGCGTTTATTGCTCGTTTCAACGAAGATTATGGTACATTCTTGCAGGGGTGTGCGCTTGGCAGCCTTGTCCGTCCTTGTGTGCCATTGTTTGTGATGATGACCGGGGTGTTGCTGTTACCTGTAAAGGGCACCATGAGCGAGTTTTATACCAAGCGCCTCAAACGTATTGTCGTTCCACTTGTATTTTGGTCTGTGGCGTTGCCTGTTGCCTATTTCCTCTATTTGAATTTTGTTGCGTCGAGTAACAGTCCTTTTATAGATATGTCTGCTTTTACGTGGCAGATGACATTGCGCAAGGTATATACTTTTGTGTTCAACTTTAATTACGATACTACTCCTTTATGGTATTTGTATATGCTTATAGGGCTGTATTTTATAATTCCTATTTTTGGTACGTGGCTCAAATATGCTACTCGCAAAGAGGTTAAACTCTTTTTGTGTTTGTGGGGATTTTCTCTGTTTTTGCCATATTTAAAAATTGTTGCGCCTTTCTTGGGCTATTTGGGTGTTTTTGGCAACATGAACATTCTGGGTGAGTGTGATTGGAATGCTTACGGCACATTCTATTATGTATCGGGCTTTGTGGGGTATCTGGTGCTTGCGCACTATCTGGTAAAATATCCTTTGCAGTGGAGCTGGAGTAAAGTGGCCTCAATATGTGCTCCGATGTTTATTGTAGGATATGCAATCACCTTTGGCGGTTATATTGTAATGCAGAATTTTTTTCCGGGAAATTATGCTTATCTCGAAATTGTATGGCTCTTCAGTGGAATTAATGTCTTTATGATGACTTTCCCTGTTTTTGTGGTCATGCAGAGGATTAATACGGCCTCTTCGCCTCGTTTGTCTTTGGTTGCCTCCATGACTTTCGGAATATATCTGTGTCATTTTGTTATTGTACAGATGGGATACGACCTTTACGAGGCTGTTCTTCCGGTTGGAACTCCGGCTGTTATTAAGATTGTATGCAATGCAATTACTGTTTTTGCGGTAAGTTATCTTGTGGTGCGTTTGCTCTCTATGTTCAAGGTTACTCGCCGCTTGGTGGCGTGATTCTTTTTGTGGAATGAAACTATTTCTGATGATATTGGGCAGCGTGGCGTTGGCGCTCGGAGTGGTGGGGATTTTTCTTCCGCTATTGCCGACTACTCCTTTTTTGTTGCTTGCCGCCGCGCTCTATTTTCGCAGCTCTCCGCGACTGTATGAATGGTTGCTTGCTCATCCGTATTTAGGTACATATATACGCAATTTCAGAGAACACAAGGCTATTCCCTTGCGTGTGAAAATTGTCTCGGTGAGCCTTGTTTGGGTCACTTTGCTCTATTGTGCCTTATTTGTTGCGCATAATATATACATGTCTCTATTTTTTATAGTGCTTGCAGTGGGCATTACAGTGCATATTTTGCGCTATAAGACTTTGAAAAAGTAGCTTTTATACATAAATTGCATAGTTCTTTTTTCGTGGGCGGGGGTGTGGCAGTTCTTCGTCCGAGGAGTAGCCTAATGTGCAAAAGCCTATCCCTTCGTAGTCGCCCTGAATGTTCCATTCTTTGAGCAGAGCTTTTCCTTCTTTGCTCTCGAATATCTCTTTTGCGCGGTGTACCCAACAACTGCCCAAGCCTTCGGAGTGTGCGGCGTTGAGTATGTTGCCCAATACTAATGCTCCGTCGTAAATATATGTAGGTACTTTTTTATCGGCAAGTACGGTTATCACTATGGGCGCGCCATGAAAAGGATCGGCAGTGGTTCCTAAAATTGCGGCGTTCATTTTGGATAGTTTGTTGCGCAGTTTTTTCTCTGTAACCACCACTATTGTAGCCGATTGTTTCCCCAATCCGTTGGGTGCATAAGTTCCGGCCTCGACTATTCTTTTTACGCTCTCGTCCGTTGGCATTTTATCCTGATAGGCTCGTATGCTGCGGCGCATCTTTATGTTTGCGATGAATTTATTTCTCATATTACTGTTTTTTATTGTATAAACAAATATCTTTGCATTGTTGATGGAGTGGGAAGTTGTTAAATTTTATATCTTATGGGACGTAAAGAGGATTATAAATTAAGAAACAGTGCTTTTTTCGAGAAAATGCGTGGCTCGGAAGGTGTTACCGAACTTGACGGTATTTTGTATCGTGTTGTCAATAGTGGTGATGGCATGGGCAATGTGAAAATGAACAGTGTGGTGACAGTGCATTATTGTGGAAAGTTGGTAGATGGTCGCGAATTTGATAATTCGTGGAAAAGAGGCTACCCCGAGGCTTTTCGTGTGAATGGGCTCATCGAGGGGTTTACAACAGCTTTGCTCAATATGCATGTGGGCGACAGATGGGTTGTTTATATTCCTTATGAATTGGGGTATGGGCATCGTGCTTGTGGCTTCATTCCCGGCTGCTCTACTCTTATTTTTGAAATTGAGCTTTTGGGAATTTCTTGAATATAAGAGCTGTTTAATTTTATGATGAATTTCTCTGTCTATCCATTATGTTTTGTGCTTTTTTCCTGTAATTCATAAAAATTATAATTGCTTGTGCGAACAAAATGTGCATGGTAAGTGTTTTTATGTTGTAATTTATAAATTTTAACAAATTTTTCTTGTCGAAAAAGTTGCATGGTTTAAAAAAATCATTAATTAATGTTAGGATAAGTGATTTATTCGTATTAACTTTGCAGACACAAGGATAATTTATTTGTATTGAAAAATTGAGTGTAACAGCCTTTCTTTCATTGCATTTTGGTTGTGCAAATGAAGTTTGTGTAACTATCCGATTGGAAATTATGGCTTTTTATATGCAGCCGGCATATTGGGTGTAAAATATAAATATTTAAACGTATGTCATTGGTAATCAGTTTATTAATTGGTTATTGGTGACCCCAAGGTGTGTTTAAATTAATGTATGATTTTTAACTGATGGGGTGAACAAAGTAGCAAACGATGAGGTGTGTTGGTATGTTCTTCGTGTTACGTACCAACGTGAACTTTTAGCCAAGGCTATGTTGGACGCTCTTGGTGTTGATTCGTTTCTGCCCACTCGTGTGGTGCGTGTGAAAAAAGCGGGAAGGTTTGTAGTTGAACATAAGGCGCTGTTGCACAA
>CAZXIQ010000110.1:5239-6184 GCA_964640785.1 uncultured Bacteroidaceae bacterium
ACAATTATATATTTGTTCATTCCACTCGATTGAAGATAAATGAACTGAAGCGTGGAAAGCTATCTTTTCTGAGGTATGTGATGTGCAATGACGATGCGGGTCTCAGAGTGGTGCAGGTGGTTCCTGAGCGTCAGATGAACAGTTTTATAGCTGTTGCTGGCAACAGTGAAGAACAGGCTTTGTTCCTGAATATAAACGACCGTTCGCTTTTTGTGGGGGACAAGGTGCGTGTGCTTGCAGGAGTATTCGAGGGTGTCGAGGGTGTGCTTGTAAGGTTGCCGCGAAAAAGAGACAGATGTGTGGTGGTTGAAATTCCCGGTGTTGCAGCTGTTGCAACAACTGCTTTACGGCTTGCGCTTGTAGAGAAAATAGAAAATTGAAATAGTAATTGTAAATTATATAAATTATGTTCTGGAGTTTAAGTGTTGTTGCGGTTTTTCTGTGCAGCGTTATTTGCGCGGGTATTCTTATCCCGCAAATTCTTCTTATTGCTTTTCGTAAGGCATTGTTTGACATGCCCGACGAGCGTAAAATTCACCATTCGCCCGTTCCGCGTTTGGGTGGAATGGCTTTTGCTCCGGTTGTCCTGTTTTCAACGGTGCTGCTTTTGGGTGTTACCCTTGCAATGGGCAAAATGACATATTTGAATGAGTTGCTGCTCGAAATAAAATCGGTAGCATTTCTTATATGCGCAGTTGTTATGCTTTATGTGGTTGGCCTTGCCGACGACCTTGTAGGTGTAAAGTACAGAGCTAAATTTGTTGTTCAGATTCTTTGTGCGTTGATGTTTATCTCGGCCGATGTTTATATGTGTGATTTTTGCGGCGTAATGTTTTGTGGTGAACTTTACTCATGGTTTGGCATATTGTTTACCATGGTTCTTGTGGTGTTTGTTATAAACGCTATAAACCTTATTGACGGTGTAGACGGATTGGCATCGGGTCT
>CAZXIQ010000111.1:0-6131 GCA_964640785.1 uncultured Bacteroidaceae bacterium
TATCCTGCAAACAATCGATTGTTTGCAGGATATTTTTATATGTTAAGATGTATCAGAATATTCTTACCGAATAGCCTATGCGTGCCGATATTGTGGTATTTGCCGAGCGTCCGAAGTCATCGGTCTTGGAATTATTGAAAATGTCTCCAAGGCCATAGTAGTATCTGCCTTCGACAAAGAAGTTCCCTGCTTTTGTTTTTAGTTCGAGGCCGGCGCCGCCTACAATGCCGTAATCGAATTTGTTGTCTATCGGCTTTCCGTATATGGCTTGTGTTGCCGACGGGCGGCTTTCAATCTGCCACTCTCCTTCATATTTTTCACTGTCGCTGAGCATGAAACCTATTTGAGGGCCGAGGTTTACGAAAAATTGTAGGCCATGTGGCTCTTTTCCAAAGGCTATATGTGCCAGAAAGGGTATTTCTATGTAGTTGAGACAGCGGCTGTAACTGTTGTTTGTCTTGTCGTCAAAGTCTTCTTTCCATCCGCGTTGTGAAAAATTGACCTCTAACTGTGCGGCGCATATCATGTTGAAGTATTTTTCGCTGGTGTAGCGTAGGCTTACTCCGCCTCCCATGCCATTGAGGTTGAATTGTCGTACGGTAGGCTGAAAATCCATACTGCTGAGATTAAGTCCGCCGGAGACGCCTATTTCCAATATGTTTCGCGGTTCCTCTATCTGTGCATTTATGCTGCCGAGTGTGAGGAGTATTGCTGTTATTGTAGTGAGTATGCGTTTCATTGGTCTAAGTCTATTTTTGTTATTTTGTATTCGGGGGAATAGTGGATAAAGTATACTTTGTTGTTTATGTAACTTCCTCTATTGTTGTTTCTGACAAAATTAAAACCTGTTTGGGTGGGGGTAAACTTTATGTTGTTTATGTTGTCGGATATTTTTGTTCCATAGGTGCTTATGGCTTTAAGAAAGTAGTAGCCAATGTCGTAGCCGAGCATGCCGTAACGGGGGTATCTGTTCTGCATGCTGCGGTTGTACCACTCTGCGTATTTTGCTTGTATCTCTATTGCCTCGGGAAGTATATTGTTTGTAAAGAATGATGTGTAGAAGTATGTATCTACTTCGTACATTGCTTCGAGGTTGCTGCTTGCGTATATTTGCCATTCGGGGTAGCCGAAAAGGGAAAATTCGTGTATTGTGCTGAGGGTGTCGCGCTTTAGGACGAGCAGTGTGGGCAACAGTGTGTTGAATGTCTCTATCTTGCTCGATGTGGGTATGAAGATGTTCATTGCGTCGGGGCTCATTTGGCTTGATATGTAGTCGCTGCCGTTGCCTCCGGCCATGCTTATGAGGCTGTCAGTCAGTATTTCTGTGTGGCTGATGTTGCTTTTCTTTATACTCTCTTTTAGTTGTGTGGCAAACTCTTTTTCTTCAATGTCGTGCTCGTTTTTTACAAATATGATGTTTGCGCCGCGGTATCTTTCTACGAATTTTTCGACGCTTTTTTCAATTATGTATTTTTGCAATGCGTTGGCAATAAATACTTTGGGGTTTGAATATATTTCTTCTTCTTTTACTGTGAATGGTAGCACTAATGGAATGTTGTGTTGCTTTGCAAACGTGGCGAGTTGTTTGTTGTGTGTGGGGTATAGTGCGCCTATGATTATGTCGCAGTCGTCGAGAGTGCCGCCGGAAATTAATTTGTCAAGGCTTTCTGTGGATTCTCCCGAGTCGTATGTGTGTATGTTGAATGAGTGTCCTTGATTTTTCAGTGTCTCGACGGCGAGCAAGAGACCTTGGTAGAATTCTATCATGCGCTCTTGTTCCGAGGGGGCGTATTTTTCGAGCATGAAGGGGAGTATTACGGCTGCTTTTACGGCTGTGCTCTTTTCTTCTTCTTTTATGGTAGGTTGCTCTACTTTTTTTATTGTGTCCTGCTTAATTTCTTTTTGCTTTCCTTGTGTGGAAAATGGAATGTATAACTTCATCCCCTTTTTTAGTTTTTTGCTTTTCAAGGATGGGTTGAATTCTATAATCTCTTCGGGGGTCAGGTTGTATTTCGATGCTATCTTGTAGAGGCTTTCATCTTTGTTTACAATGTGTATGGACGCGATTTTTGTTTCCATCTGTGTGGGGATGGTTATCGTTTCTCTTACTTTTGATGTACAGCCTGCCAATAGTATTGCTGCTGCGATTATTGTTAATATATGTTTCATTTGTCAAAGTCTATTTTTTCAACTTTATATTCGGGTGTATAATGTACAAAGTATATTTTCTTATTAACAAATCCGCCCCAATTGTTTACTCGCTCGAATTTGAATCCTGTCTGTATGGGGGTGAAGGTTACTTTGTTTATGTTGTCGGACATGTCTTTGCCGTATTTGCTTGCTGCGAGCAGAAAATAATAACCTGTGTCGTAACCTAACATGCTGTATCGGGGGTATATGTTCTGATACATGTGGCTGTACCATTGCAGGTAGTTTTGTTGGAATCGTGTGGTCTCGACAAAGGAGGCGTGGCTGAAAATGGAGGTGTAGAAGTATGTGTCTACTTCGTACATTTTGCTTTGCATGTTGTTGGCGTATATTTGCCATTCGGGGTAACCGAATAGTGTAAAGTCGGGAAGTTGGTTCACTGTGTCGTTCTTCATCAGCAGCATGGGGGCAAGCAGTGACGAGAGGGTCGTTTCGCTGCCCGAAGTGGGGATGAAGATGTTTTTACGGTCGCTTTTCATGGCTGCTTTTATGGACAGGTAGTCGGGCTCTTGTCCCGTGAAGAGTTGCATGGAAAGTGATGTGTGTGGTTGTTTCTTTTTGTCGAGATTTTTCTTTAGGGTACTTATAAACTCTTTTTTGTTGCTGTTGTCGTTTTCTATGAATATGACGTTTGCTCCCGAGAATTTGTGGCTGAAATGGTCGATTACTTCGGAGTAGAAGTAGGATTGCATGGTGTTTACAACGTATACCATGGGATTGCGGAATATTTCATCCTCTTTTGAGGTGAAAGGGATTACAAGCGGAATTTCTTTTGTTTTTGCAAATTGTGCAAGTTCTTTGTTGTGCTTGGCGTGCAGTGCGCCGAAGATGATGTTTGTGTCATCGAGTTTGCCACTGTTGAGCAGTGGGGCAAGGCTGTTGCTCTCTTTGCCCGTGTCGTATGTGTTTATTTCAAATGAGTAGCCGTATTGTTTCAGTCGTTCGACGGCCATGAGGAATCCTTCGTAGTATTCTATCATGCGTGTCTGCTCGGTGGGTGCGTAGGTGTCGAGCATAAAGGGGAGTACTACGGCTACTTTGAGTGCTTGTCCTTTTTCTTGGTTGTTCTTCTCTTCCTCTTCTTTCTCTATTTTGCGGAATATTTCGGCGTTGCTTTGCTCTTTTTCTATCTTTTTCTGCTCTTGTTTGGCTTTTTGTGCAAGCTCTTTTTGGGAGTAGGGTATTGATATGATGCTTTTGCGCTTGAGTTTCTTTTTCTTTATCTGGGGGTTGGCGGCAAGCAATTCTTCTTCGGTAAGGCCGTAGCGACGTGCAAGGCTGTATAGTGTCTCGCCTTTTTCTACCTTGTGTGTGGTGCGTATGTTTGTTGCTGTGCTTTTTTCTTCTTTTTGCGGTTGGGCGGGTGTTGTTGCTTGTTGTGTAGGTTGCGTGCGGGGGATTAGTATTACCTCTCCTGTACGGAAGTTATTGATGCTGAGCCCGGGATTGGCGGCGCATATTTCTTGCGGTGTTATTCCATATTTTTGGCTCAGACGATAGAGTGTTTCGCCCGATTGTATTGTATGGTATCGTTTTTCGTTATTTTCGGTGGTGTTTGCTGTTTTTTGCTTTTGAGCTATTTTTAATTTGTATCCTATCGCAAGTTTTTGTGCGCATTCGGGGTTCAAGGCAATAATGTCGTTCACACTCACTTCGTACATGCGGGCAATGGAGTATAGTGTTTGACCTTTGCTTACAGTGTGTATAAAGTGATTGTCGTTCTGCGCTTTCAGGGTGAACGTGGCGATTATCAGACAGACGAAATATATAATGGTTCTTTTGTGGCTCATTTATATTGTGTATGTTTTTTTATGCAATGGAATTAATTTGCAACTTTATAAAAAATCATTGAATATCCGCATAAAATATGGGGGAATAGTGAGCCTCTTTCTTTAGTTCCGTTATTTATTGGAATCTGATTGTGTGAATAGTGCTATATTGCGTCTGAAGCTAACAGCCCTGTTCCCGTGCTACATGGGAACAGGGCTGTTAGCTTTCTTTGGGGTTATAATTTTTATGTGTGGCTCATGAAACTAAAGGCATAATCATTAAAAATATTGCCTTTACTTATTCAGTGCCTTTTGGATGATTTCTTCCATTACAAGATAACCGGCTTTGTTGGGGTGGATGGGGTCATTCTGATACTCCTTTTTCAAGGCTGAATTCTCGTCGGCCATGGGAGTGAAGTAATCAACATATTCTACTCCTTCGGTCTTTTCGGCATACTCGCGCAACCACTTGTTGATGGTTGCGATTGAATTGATTGCTCTTTCTCTGTCTATTTCCCAAGACCAACCGTATCTGTCGCCGGGCAGAATGGAGCATAGGTAGGGCTTGATGCCGTTGGCCATGGCAAGCTCGGCCATTGATACGATGTTGCCGAAGATGTGCTCGAGAGCCACGTAACCTTGATTCATCGCAATGTCGTTTGTTCCGGCAAGAATCACTACCTTTTCGGGCTTGTGGTTGATAACGTCAGGACGGAAACGGGCGAGCATCTGGGCTGTCACCTGACCGCTGATACCGCGACAGATGTAGCCTTCGTTCTTTTCGAAGAATTCGGGATAGTGGCGTTTCCAACCCTCTGTGATAGAGTTGCCCATGAATACAACCTTGGCATTCTTTACTGTGGCATTGTCCTTAGCATAGCGACGGAAGTTTGCCCAGTCTTCAGGTGAACGCAAGTGGGGAAGTTCCAATGTTGCTGTTACGGGGAAATGGTCAGATGCCATGTGAATTTGATAAGGATGTTTTTTCTTGCCTGTCTCGCTCCAGTATGCGTAAGGCAGAATTCCGTATTTGTATACGTAGAAACGTTCCGAAATGAAGATGTGGTCGATGCGTCTGTCAGAGTATTTGTTTGCGTCGAATCCGTTGGTGGTACCATTGGTCACAATCTTACGGTTGGTCTTGTTGATGGCATCGATGAATGCACCGGGTGCTGTAAGAATGCCATAAATCTCATTATATTGGTCTACGTTGAAGTCTCCGGTTAGGATATAAGGCTCTTCACCGCACATTTCCTTGACCTTGGCTATAATAAGTTTTGCGCTCTCGCGACGTGCCTGCTTGCCTTTATGGTCCATGTGGAGGTTGAACATCCAGAATTTCCATTTTGTATTTTTGTCCTCAAACTGTGCCCATGTGCAGATGCGGGGAAATGCTGCATCCCAACCGATGGAACCTACCTTGTCCGGGGTTTCGGAGAGCCAGAATGTACCGCTCTTCAAGCAACGCATTCTGTTCTTTTTGTAGAGGATGGGAGCATATTCGCCCTCTTTCTTGCCATCGTCACGGGCTACTCCTATAAATTCATACTCTTTCAACCCTGCTTTGAGCTCTTCGAGTTGATTGTCCAATACCTCTTGCAGGCCTACAATATCCCACCATTCGTAATAGATAAGATTACGGATGTGCCGGGCACGCTGTTCCCATCCATTGCCTTTCTTAGCATCGTTAGGCTCGTCGTAACGGATGTTGTACTGACCTACGGTGAATGTTCTCTGCGCTCCGGCTACAAGAGCAACGAGAAACAGCGCATATGTAATTAATGAACGTTTCATGACTTAAGTTCTTTATTATATATGTAAGGAATTATTACTTCACTTTGATGCTGTTGAGAAGTTCAAGCTTGCCGTCATTGATTACCTTAAGTATGAGTTCTCCGAAGAGACCGTTTACCCATGCAAACCAAGAACGAGTGTATTTTGTGGGGTCATTTACGTTGAATGACTCGTGCATGAAACCTGTGCCGGCATCAGTCGTCATCAGAATCTCAATGCAACGCTTAATCTCTGCATCATCGGTGCTGGTGAGTGCGCGTGTAATAAGGCTCATAGGCCATGCCATGTCGTAACCGATGTGCGGGCCACCGATGCCTTCGCCTGCTGTACCTTTAAAGAAGTAGGGGTTGCTATCGCTCC
>CAZXIQ010000112.1:0-6118 GCA_964640785.1 uncultured Bacteroidaceae bacterium
AAATCCACTATCTTTCTTCATACTCCCTCCGTCGCTCCGCTCCTCGTCCCTCTAAACTCAGAGGGACAGTTTTTGTTTGCTTTGCAATAAAAATCAATGGTAAAAACAGCCGTAGAATATAAAATTAAACAGCGATTGAGGTAAAAGAACCCTCAATCACCATAAATAAAAGAAACACTTAAATTATATCGAACAGAGATATATTAGTCAAATAAAATGCAAATTTTATTTAAACATGCTCATTATCCGAAATTTTTGTTTATGTTTGCGAAAGTAGTTTCTAAGAAGCTGTTTAAGTTTATAAATATTAAAAACACACTGCCATGATAAGAATCTATTGCAAAAACAACAACACATCCACTCTTTTCCCATCGGGTTGTACATTATTGGATATATATAGTAATTTGGCGTTGGACATGCCTTATGGGGCAGTGGCTGCGCGTGTGAATAATCAGGTTGTGGGGCTTTTGTACCGTGTCTATCGCAACAAAGATGTAGAGTTTCTGAACATAACTTCGAAAGATGGAATGAAAATGTACATCCGTTCATTGACATTTGTGATGATGAAGGCGATGAACGAACTGTTCCCCGGCCGCACAGTGCGTTTCGAAAATCCAATTTCAAAAGGTTATTACTGCCGAATGGATGATGAGTTAAGCAACGAAGATGTCGAGGCGATAAAGAAAAGCATGCTTGCCATTGTCGAGCGAGACATTCCTTTTAAACGTGTGGAGTGCAGCACACAAGAGGCTATTGAGGTATTCTCTTCCATAGGACGTGCCGACAAGGTGCGTCTGCTCGAAACATACGGCTCGCTCTATGCAAGCTATTATATGCTCGAAGATTATATAGATTACTACTATGGCGGACTATTGCCCAGTACCGGGTATTTGAAACTTTTCGAAATAGAGAAATTCGGCGACGGAGTGCTGTTGCGTGTGCCCAACCGCGAGACACCTGTGTCGCTCGAAGATAAAGTACCGCAAGAGAAGTTGCAAGAGCGTTTCGCCGAAAGGCATCAGTGGCAGCAGCTGATGGGTGTCGAGACGATAGGCGATTTTAACAAGGCTGTGCTCACGGGTAAAGGCATCGACCTTGTAAATGTATCCGAGGTTCTTCAAGAAAAATCAATGACAAAGATTGCCGATGAGATACACGCTCGCGGTGCAAGAGTAGTGCTTATCGCCGGCCCCTCATCGTCGGGAAAAACAACGTTCAGCAAGCGCATCAGCATACAGCTTATGGCCTGCGGCCTGCGTCCGGTGGCAATATCTCTTGACGACTATTTCCTTAATCGCACCGATACTCCCCGCAAAGAGGATGGCGACTACGACTTTGAATCGATATATTCCATCGACCTTGAATTTTTCAATAAGCAACTGACACAGATTCTTGCAGGCGAAGAGGTTGAATTGCCGCGTTATAATTTTCAAACGGGCGAGCGCGAGTTCCGAGGCGAGAAACTGAAACTCGGTCCTCAGATGGTACTCGTTATTGAGGGTACACATGGGCTTAACCCCATGCTTACGGCTCAAATTCCCGAGAAGGACAAATACCGTGTGTATGTGTCGGCGCTAACCTCCATAAAACTCGATTACCATAATTACATACCAACATCGGACAATCGTCTGTTGCGTCGCATGTTGCGCGACTACAAATATCGCGGCTATTCGGCTGTCGAGACAATAAAACGCTGGCCCGACGTGCAGGCAGGCGAGGAAAAATGGATATTCCCTTATCAAGAGAATGCCGATGCAATGTTCAACTCTTCGTTGCTATACGAATTTGCAGTGCTCAAATGGAAGGTGGAGCCGTTGCTCAGAGGAGTCCCCGAAAAACTTCCCGAGTATTCCGAGGCTCGAAGATTGTTGCGTTTTCTCGATTATGTTGTACCTTTGCAGGACGATGAACTTCCCCCAACATCTGTGATACGTGAATTTTTGGGTGGAAGCAGTTTCAAGTATTGACGTAAAAAACATCAATGCAATCGAATAGAGTGTAGAGTATGGCAAAAAAGAGCTCCAAACAGAAATTGGTGCATACGCAGGCACAAATACAGTCCCTCTCGCCACAGCAGGTGTTGCTGGTAAGAATGTTGGAACTGAATACTGTGGAAATGGAAGACAGGGTGCGTGGCGAGATTATAGATAATCCGGCCATCGAGGCTGTTGCTCCCGAAAGTGCAGGGCACTTTGAAGAGCATGATGCCGATGAGACGCCCGACGCAAATTCTGCCGATGATTATAGGGTAGAGGACGATATTCCCGATTACTATGGTTGGGACTACCATACTCGTCGCATGACTGCCGTAGATATTCCCACCTCTGCCGATGTCTCTTTTGGCGAGAGCCTGCTCGAACAGCTTGGCGAACTTACACTCGACGACAGGGTGCGTCGCATAGGCGAATATCTTATAGGCTCGCTCGAAGAGGATGGCTTGCTTTACAAACCGCTCGAAGAGATTGCCGATGAACTGAATATTTACAATGGAATATCTGTCCCCGAAGAAGAGCTTGAAAAGGTTCTTAAGCTTATTCAGACGTTCGACCCACCGGGTATCGGGGCACGTTCGTTGCAAGAGTGTCTTTTGTTGCAGATAGACCGTAGCGACGATGGCGAACATAAAGAGTTGCAGCGTCGCATCATAGTAGAGGCTTATGACGATTTTTCGCACAGACGATGGGACCTTTTGCCCGAGAAACTGAATGTAGAGAGCGAATCGTGCCGGGCGGCAATAGCCGAAATAGTGAAACTTAATCCTCGTCCCGGTGCCTCGCTCAGCGAGACACTCGGCCAGAGCCGCCAGCAGATAGTCCCCGACTTTACAGTCGATGTAAGCGGCGAATATATTACAATATCGTCGAACAGTGGCATGTTGCCCGAACTTCGTGTCAGCAGTGAATATTGCAATCTGCTCGACGAACAGGCCAAGAGCAATTCGCCCGAGGGCAAGGCTGCTGCCATTTTCCTGAAGCAAAAGATAGAGTCGGCCAAAAACTTTATAGACGCAGTGAAACAGCGTGAACAGACCCTGACGCGCACTATCGAGGCTATTGTTGATTTTCAGCGCGAGTTTCTTCTTGGCGGTGGCGACGAATCGCTGCTGAAGCCTATGATTCTCGATGATATTGCCCGCAAAAGCGGGTACGACATTTCCACCGTCTCGCGTGTGAGCAACAACCGATACGTGCAACTGCCTTGGGGCATCTTTCCGTTGAAATATTTCTTCAGCGACGGTGTTGCCATAGCCGGTGGTGGCGAAAAATCGGTTCGCGAGCTTTACAGGTGTCTGCAAGAGCTTGTCGATGGTGAAGATAAAAATAATCCGCTGACCGACGGTGAACTTATGGATAAGTTGAAAGAGCAGGGCTTTACGATGGCGCGTCGTACAGTTGCAAAGTACAGAGAGTACTTGCATATACCTGTGGCGCGCCTCAGAAAAGAGTAATAATTAAAAAAGAATATATATGAAAGCAATTATCAGTGTGATAATGGGAAGTACTTCCGACCTTCCCGTAATGAAAAAAGCGACAGATTTTCTTAATGAAATGCAGGTGCCTTTTGAGGTAAATGCTCTCTCGGCCCATCGCACTCCCGAGGCTGTCGAGGCCTTTGCCAAGGGTGCAAAAGAGCGCGGCATAAAAGTGATTATTGCTGCTGCGGGCATGGCTGCCCATCTGCCCGGTGTAATTGCCGCAAGCACCACGCTGCCGGTGATTGGTGTACCTATAAACAGCACGCTCGACGGAATGGATGCGTTGCTGGCAATTGTGCAGATGCCTCCCGGCATTCCTGTGGCAACGGTTGGTGTGAACGCCTCGCTCAATGCTGCGATTCTTGCGGTGCAGATGCTCTCTCTCGCCGATGCCGGACTTGCCGAGCGTTTGGCTGCATATAAAGAGAATCTTAAAAAGAAGATTGAAAAGGCTAACGAGGACCTGAAAAGCTTGGAATATGAGTATAAAACAAACTAATCCCGATATTTTTAATTATAAACGCCGTGCGACCGTTGCGGTGCAGGTTGGCGGGCTTGTGCTTGGCGGGGAGTATCCCGTGCGCGTGCAGTCGATGACAAATACCTCCACCACCGACACCGAGGGCAGTGTCGCACAGATAATGCGCATTGTCGAGCGCGGTGGCGAACTTGTGCGTCTCACCACCCAAGGCAGTCGCGAGGCGGTGAATCTTGGGGCTATAAAAGAGGCTGCCGCAAAAGCCGGTTGCAATGTCCCGCTTGTTGCCGACGTGCATTTTAATGCCTCCGTTGCCGACGTTGCAGCCCGATACGCCGACAAGGTAAGGGTGAACCCCGGAAATTATGTCGATACGGCTCGCACATTCAAATATATAGAATATACCGACGAAGAGTATGCTCGCGAACTTGAACGTCTGAACGAACGTTTCACCGCGTTTCTTACCCTATGTAAGGAAGAGGGCAAGGCTATACGTGTGGGTGTGAATCACGGCTCGCTCTCCGATAGAATAATGAGCCGCTACGGTGATACACCCGAGGGGGTGGTGGAGTCGTGTATGGAATTTTTGCGCATTTGTCGCCGCGAGAATTTCAACAATGTCGTTGTTTCAATAAAGACGAGTAACACTCCGGTGATGGTAACCACTGTCCGTCTGCTCAACAGTGTGATGGCTGCCGAGGGAATATCCTATCCTTTGCATCTTGGCGTGACCGAGGCGGGTGACGCCGAGGATGGCCGCATAAAGAGTGCTGTGGGCATAGGCGCGTTACTTGCCGATGGCATTGGCGACACGGTGCGCGTCTCTCTTGCCGAGGCTCCCGAGAATGAGATTCCTGTTGCTAAGGAACTTGTAAATTACATATCTTCGCGTGCGGGGCACGATGTTATTACCGCTGCGGCTGCCGACGCATTCGACTATATTAACCCCAAACGTCGTGGCAGCATGGTTGTTGCAGGCGTGGGTGGCGACAATCATCCGGTAGTTGTCTCTACCCCTGTCGAGAATGTTAATGACGACCTTGCTCCCGATTTTATTTCCGATGGCTCGACGCTTAAGAGTGGCGGTGAGGTTTATCCTGTTGTTACGGCAGAGACTTTTGCCGACGTTGCAGCCGATAAGGTTGTATTTTTGAAATTACAGTATGACCGGCTAAGCGACGAACTTCTTTTACGCTTGAAAAACAGTGCTTCGTGCGTGGTTGTTGCCGAGAGTAATCATATTAATCCGGTGGGCGAGCTTCGAGCCTTTGTACACAAACTGTGGGCAGCTGGCGTAAAGGCTCCTGTCGTTGTGCGCCGATGTTACACCGAAAAGAGTGTCGAGAGCCTCAGAATAAAAGCTGCGGCCGACTTTGGCGTTCTTCTCATCGATGGTCTTGTCGATGGTGTGTGGGTCGAGAATGACGGAATTTCGGCAAGTGAAATTAATAATCTTGCATTTGGAATATTGCAAGCTACACGTTTGCGCATCAGTAAAACCGAGTATATAGCTTGCCCCGGGTGCGGACGTACAATGTACGACCTTCAGGGCACATTGGCCAAGATAAAGGCAGCTACTGCCCATCTGAAAGGGCTGAAGATAGGAGTAATGGGCTGCATAGTGAATGGTCCCGGCGAAATGGCCGATGCTGACTATGGCTATGTGGGGGCTGCACGCGGAAAGGTCAGTCTTTATCGTCGCAAGGAGTGCGTCGAAAAGAATATTCCCGAGGCTGAGGCCATAGGGCGTCTGCTTGAACTTATCGAGAATGATAAGAATAATGCAAAATAGATTCATCGGTCACGGTAGTTAAATTCCGTGACCGATGAATTTTATTGGGTGTGTCGGCACTATACAATATAATTTATGTATATTGCATACAAAATAACGGCGATAGCTGTTATTACAATAGCTTTGGCAATATAGTATAATAAAGATTTCATAATGAGAAACTGTATGAATTTCTAAAAAAAAGTTTCTAAGTCTCTTTTTAGAAAAAAGCAATAAGAGGTTGCACGATAAAGTTCGACAACCTCTTATTACTTTTCCGGAATAAATTTTCACGTCTGTTTTTATCGTTACATGAAATTATCCCTCGTGTATAGCCTCTGAGGGGCATACACCTGCACAACTGCCGCAGTCGATGCACAAATCGGGGTTAATA
>CAZXIQ010000113.1:0-2375 GCA_964640785.1 uncultured Bacteroidaceae bacterium
TCGAACGCCCCCGGCCTAAAGGCCACCCCCTCTTAGCCAAGCGGGGGAGTTGTTTGCAACCGTGTGTGCCTGTAAATTATAACTGCGCTGTATTTTTTTAAAGCTTTTTGGTACTTTTTGGCGGCGCAAAAAGTACATAATGAAAAACGACAACCGTTCAAATTGCAACTACTTATAAGGATAAAAAGACTATAAGGAAAAGGCTCCTCTAATAACCATAATAAAGAAACATTTAAAATTATACCGAACTAACGTTATTTAATTTTAACGTCGGTTGATGTGTCAGTGCTAATTATTCTTTTTTATACTGCGCCACATACATGCGATTCCTATAATCATAAACGGAATACTGAGCCATTGTCCCATGTCAAGCATCATCCCCTCTTCAAAAGCCGACTGCACCTCTTTCAAAAATTCCACAAAGAAACGGAACGTAAAGATTGTCGCAAGGCAGTAACCGAAGTAAAAAAGTGTGCCCACCTTTGCCGGGTATTTTTTATACAGCAGCACTCCGCCTATGAATATCACAAAGTATGCAACAGCCTCGTAAAGTTGTGCCGGGTGACGCGGAAACTCATCCACTTGTGCAAAAATTACTCCCCACGGCATTTCCGTTACATTGCCCAATATTTCGGAGTTAAAGAAATTGCCCATTCTTATCATTCCCGCAACAATGGGAGTGGTGATAGCAATATTATCGAGCAGCCATGCAAACGATAATTTGGTTCTCTTTGTGTATAGCCACAGGGCCGTGAACAGTCCCACCGTTCCACCGTGGCTCGCTAATCCCTGATAGCCAATAAATTTCCATCCATCGGCAGTCTCTTTTATCGGCAGGAACATTTCCATAATGTGGTTGAAATAATATTCCGGCTCGTAAAATATGCAGTGTCCCAAGCGTGCGCCTATGAGAATACCCAAAAAACAATATATGAAGAGCGGTTCAAACAGCTCCATGCTCACCTTTTGACGTTTGTACAGGTGTTGCATTATAAAATATCCTGCCATCAGGCCTATAATCCAACAGAGCGAGTAGTAACGCACTTCGAATCCGAAGATTGAGAAAGGGCTCATCGACGGGTTCCAAACAATATAACAGGGTAGTGGGGTCATATATATTCTTTATACGTTAAAGCGGAAGTGCATAATATCTCCGTCCTGAACAACATACTCTTTGCCCTCGACGCCCATCTTGCCGGCCTCTTTGACAGCCGCTTCGGAACCATATTTTATATAATCGTCGTACTTTATAACCTCGGCACGTATAAAGCCTTTCTCAAAGTCGGTGTGTATTACGCCTGCACATTGCGGGGCCTTCCACCCTTTGCGGAACGTCCATGCTTTTACCTCCATTTCTCCGGCGGTGATGAATGTTTGCAGTGTCAGCAGACTGTATATAGCCTTTATCAGACGGTCGCATCCCGACTCGCTAAGCCCCATGTCCTCGAGGAACATCTGTTTCTCTTCGTAGCTCTCAAGCTCGGCAATGTCCGACTCTGTCTGTGCCGAAATTATCAATAGTTCGGCATTTTCGTCTTTCACAGCCTCGCGCACAGCCTCGACATATTTGTTGCCTGTGGCGGCCGAAGTATCGTCCACATTACATACATAGAGCACAGGCTTGGAGGTCAGCAGAAAAAGATTTTTGGCAATCTGTTGCTCGTCCTCTGTCTCGAAGGTAACGGTGCGTGCCGACTTTCCGGCCTCTAATGCAGCCTTGTACTGCATAAGCACGTCGTACTCCAATTTTGCCATCTTGTCGCCACCCACGCGAGCCTGTTTCTCGACACGCTTTATACGATTCTCGACAGTCTCAAGGTCTTTGAGTTGTAATTCGATGTCTATAATTTCCTTGTCGCGCACCGGGTTTACCGAGCCATCGACGTGTACAATATTGTCATTGTCGAAACAGCGAAGTACGTGAATAATAGCATCTGTCTCGCGTATATTACCCAAAAATTGGTTACCGAGACCCTCGCCCTTGCTTGCGCCTTTCACAAGGCCTGCAATATCCACAATATCGCATGTAGCGGGAACGATGCGTCCCGGATGTACAAGTTCGGCAAGTTTGTTCAAACGTTCGTCGGGAACGGTAATCTGTCCCATCTGGGCATCTATGGTACAGAAGGGGAAGTTTGCTGCCTGCGCCTTTGCGCTGGACAAACAGTTGAAAAGTGTAGATTTTCCTACGTTGGGCAAGCCAACAATTCCTGCTTTTAATGCCATATTGATATATAATGTTTATTATTCGTGAATTACAAGTTGCAAAGATACGATTAAGCGGGGGGATTACAAAATATGCTTGCTTTTTTTTGCATTACTCTCGGCTTGCACTATCTTTTAATAAAATAGGCTGCGCCTCGGGATAAAAAATA
>CAZXIQ010000113.1:2475-5972 GCA_964640785.1 uncultured Bacteroidaceae bacterium
CGGGATAAAAAATAAACAAGTTTATTTTGTTCTCCTCTCGGCTTGCACTATCTTTGCATATATTTCATGAGAATTATGGAAATAAAATCTGCACGCTTTATTATAAGTAACACCGATGTACGCAAATGTCCTCAGGATGGAATGCCCGAGTTTGCATTTATCGGTCGGTCGAATGTTGGAAAGTCGAGCTTGATAAACATGCTTACTCGACAGAATAAATTGGCAATGACCTCATCTACGCCCGGAAAGACATTGCTCATTAACCATTTTTTGGTAAACGATGCGTGGTATCTTGTGGACTTACCGGGGTACGGATACGCCAAGCGTGGCAAAGCCCAACAAGAAAAGTTGAAAGATATTATTTCGGATTATATTTTGAAACGCAGCCAGATGACTCTGCTCTTTCTGCTCATCGATTCGCGTCACGCTCCGCAAAAAATAGACCTTGAATTTATAGAGTGGCTCGGTGAGAATGGGGTTCCGTTTGCAATAGTGTTTACAAAGGCCGATAAATTGACTCGTAGCCGGTTGCATACAAACATCGAGGCTTATAAGGCTTGCTTGCTCGAACAGTGGGAAGAACTGCCGCCGGTGTTTGTAACTTCGTCCGAACATGCTGTCGGACGCATGGATTTATTGAACTATATTGACGAAATTAATAAAACATTATAAGAAGCTGTTTTAATTTCAGTGTCTGTCCTCGGGTTTTGTAAGGTCGTTGATAATATTCAGTGGGACAATTTCAATGTAGTCAAGTTCAAAATCGGGGGTAATAATTTCATCGACGGTTCTTTTGCAGTTTTCAACGCATCTGAAACGTAGCCAATGCTCTCCTTCTCCTAAATAGGCTGTTCCTATTATTTTGCGAACAAATAAATGATGTTCTCTGGCTGTAATTGTAATGTTGTTATTCATTGTTAGGTAGGAGTCGGGAGCTTTCATCCATCCTCTGTTGCGCATTTGTCTGTCGTTTTCTACACCATTGTCATACGTTGCAGTGTCGTCTATCCATCCTATTTGGGGGTCTTTGCTTAGTATTCTTGTGTCGAATGGCAGTCCGTATACTTTCTGGTCCAAATATATCTGTATTTTATTTTGCCAATCGGGATTATTCTCATAACTTAAACCGTATCCGGTGTTACGCGATATTCTTATTTCGTATGTTTTATGTGGTACTTGCGGCAGCCTTATCGAAAAGTCAAAGTCGCCCTCGAAAACTATATCATCGCCGAAATATCTGAATGGTGATACACCGTAATAAAAGTGTGATGTCGTGAAGTTGTTTTTGATATTTTGGCAAAATTCGTAGGGTATTAAATTTGGACTATCTTGGTATCTCATGTTGTGGCTCGATAGTTCTGGTATAAGTGTTGCAACATCGAATCTCATACGCTCGTTAAATATGTTTCCGGACATTTCATCTTCGTCGTATACAAGTATTTTGTCTATCGGATGTATTACTCCGTTTTTGGACAATGGGTTGAACTGTGAATATTCTTTGCGTAATTGCGTGAAATATGTTGTTTCTAAAATCCTTATGTTCAGATGTTTAAGCATTTCGGCCTTGTATGGCATTTTTCTTTTCGAATAATTGAGGTATATATTTTGTCCGTCTGTGGTGCTTAAGGGTTTTACAATTTTCATCAATCTTCCGGAAATACTTTCAAAATAATCTGTAATGTCGTAGTTGATGTCGTAATGTTGAAAAGATTGAGAATGAGAGCGGCTTATGATTAATTTATTGTAAGGCATTTCTCCTTTTGTAAAGTGATAGGCAACAAATTTATATAGTGCGTTTTTATGGCTTTTGGGATTCTCTTTATCCTCGGTACCGTACCACTTTTCAGCAAAAGCCTTAAGTTCGTCAAGAGTGTAGATGCCATTCTTGTTGAATACTTCGTCCGTCTCTATGAATGCTGTGTATTTATAGTATTTTTTTGTGGGATATTGACGATTATATAATGTTGGTAAAAATCCTACGACCGGTTTTTGTGTATAATTGTTATCGATGTATAATCGTAATGAATCACCTAATCCTGTTGCTTGCAGGGCCTTATTGAAAATACTGAAAAATGTATAATTACCGATAGCCTCGCTTATAAAGTATTGATTGTCTGAAATAATTTTGTCTGTTTTGTGTATTATTCCGTTTTCAACTTCGTTGTCGCGACTTGTTATTGTTGCGTAGTTGTTTACCATTATGTGTAATTGCTCGCCATCTGCTTTGTAGTTTATTCCTAAATATTGGTCTTTGAAATTCCATTTTGTAAGTGCCCCCTCGCCAAAATCTGTACTTCTGTGATTGCCTTCGAGCAAATGTGTTTTTGCAATGGCTATGGCCATCGAATCGCTTAGGTCATCAAAGTACGGTGATGTTATTCCTGTCCAGATAGGCGTTTTTGTATCTTTTGTTGCGTGGTAGATGCTGTCCTGCTCCTGCAGAAATTTTTCCACTCCGTCGTTGTCGGGCAGAAACAGTGTATATTGGCCGTATGTGGATAGCAGAGTCAGTAGCTCGGCGCGTTTAAGTATATTTATAAAATGCGAATACTTGTCGCTGCGGTTGAGCATGTAGTCGGCAATTGTTTCACCCGTGAAAGTGTAACGGTTGCTTTTGTCAATCTCGTCGGTGCAGGCAAAAATTGATATTATAAGTATACTTATAAATATGATTTTTTTAGTCATTTAGAATGGAATAACTATTCTGAAAATATAAAAAACAATAAACGCAACAAAAAGATTTGAAAATTTAGAATATATTCTATGTGTGATGTATATTTATTTTTCAAAGACAATAAAATTTTATTGTCTTTGAAAAATAAATATGCAATCGGATAATTCTTTAAAAGTTTTCTATGGGTGGGTCTAATATAATATTTTCACAACCGGAATCTTTACCTATAAGTTGTTCATATAAAAAGCATTGCGCAATGAGTTTGTTTCCATCGTGATTAATTTTACATACAGCCTTTGGGTTATATCGGGAACAATCTATTGAGGTATATCCAACAATTGCTCCTGTGCTGTGGTAACATGTGGCACTGCATGCTGTAGATGATGTTTCTTCAATCCATCCTCCTTTAATTTGTTTCATTTCATTGATGCTCAATTTTGTTGCATCTTTCAGCACAATAGGTTTAATTTTTTTCATAGCGGTTGTTTTAAATTATTTAGTCGGTTATTTTTGTTATTTTGCAAATGTAATAATATCATCCAATATATTAGAATATTTTTAAATAAATTTTTGCATTTGCTTATCAATGAATATATTCTGCACTGCTTTCATAAATATTGAAACAAGTTTCATATTTCTTGCTCGTTCTTACTATATTTGCATTTATATATAAAATTTTGCAAACGAAACACATGAAACCTATTTTCTTACGCTTTCTTGATGAATTGGAAGTTGAATACACAAAGCAATATTCAACTTCCACACACGACGAGCACCCATATAAGAACACAATATATGGTCTTTCATCTATGCTCGACAAGTA
>CAZXIQ010000114.1:0-5929 GCA_964640785.1 uncultured Bacteroidaceae bacterium
GCCGATGATTTTTGCTATGCGCACAAGCTGTTTCTTGCGTTTTTCTTTTTTGGGTATTTCTCTGTCCATTATTATTTTTTGTTTATTCCTTGCTTGTATTATAGCAAAAAGCGTGCCAAAAAGTTAATCCGTTGGTAATGAACGGTTATTGCTGTTTTGCAGTGTCCAAATTCGGACACTGTTGTCCGTTTTTGTGCAATTTTTACACTTCACAGGCATTATTTTACTTCTATTATGCAACATAAAAAGTGAGGCTGTCGTAACATAATTTGTCAGACAGCCTCACTATAATATAATATTTATTATATGTAACAGATGTTTGTAATCAATGGTGCTAATTTTTCTTTTTTCCACATTTATACTCTATGATAAAAGCCATAAGTAATCCTGCGCCACCCATGCAAAGTACACCCGCGCTTATCATCAGAGAAACTATGGTATAATTATTGTACCCTGTTATTTCGGAGTAGGCTTTTAATGTTTCCATATTGTATACAAGCAAAATAAGCCCCAAAATCAATCCTAATCCTAACCCCATTAATAAACATCCTGTTTTTAGGGCCGAAAAAGAGAAGGGTAGTTGATTGTATCCTTTAAACATGTTGTTTATAGGAATTTCGTTGTTGAAATTAGTTTTTTCCAAAATCATCATTCGTTCTTTTTTGCACACGAACAACTCAAAGAGTTTGTAAATTCCCAAAGTTACTATACCAAAAGTAAGTGGAATTGTAATAAAGTCAAGCATAATGTATAAGTTTTAAATTAGTAATTTGTTCTTTGTACCCTTTAGACGCATATAATTATAAATGGTTACACTTTTTTTTGAAAATGTTTCCGAAAAAAAAATATGCGGAAATTTGTAACTTTGTGACATCTTTTGCGTCTAAAGGACAAATGAAAATCGACGAGAAAGATATTATAAAGGAAATTTTAAGGGGAAAGACGCACCATTATGCCCATTTTGTTGATAAGTATGGCGAGGCGGTCTTCTCTCTCGTGGCACATATGATAAACTGCCGCGAAGATGCCGAAGAGATTACACAGGATGTATTTCTCAAGGCATTTGAAAATTTATCATCTTTCAACGTCGATAGCAAATTTTCAACGTGGCTCTATCGCATAGCCTACAATACAACAATTTCGGCTCTGCGACGCAGGCCGTGCAACAGTGTCGCTGTTGCCGAAGAGATTCTTGCCGACACAGACGACTCGCTTGTCGAAGATGTGCTCGACGACGACAGCGAGGAACTTTTGCAACGTCTCGACAAGGCAATAGCCATGCTCGATGCCGAGGAACGCGCCCTTGTCACGCTGTACCATTTTGAGGGGCGCAGCATAGGCGAGACGGCTCAAATAACGGGGCTTAAAGAGAGTAACGTAAAGGTGAAACTGCACCGTATAAGAAGGAAGTTATATATTTTGATTAATGAGTGTAAAGTATGAAAGAACCTGAAAGATACAACAGTGTGAAGAGAACTTTACAAAGGCAGAATGTCAAGAAGAGGCTCTCTACAAATTTTACTCATACTACAATGCAAAGGGTACATGAGGCGGTTCTTGCACGTGAAAAACGTGAGAACCGAATTGTGTTTTTCGTAGCACTTGCCGCGTCACTGCTGATAATAATCGGTTGTGTGGTGGTTGTAGCGCCCATGATGGATTTTTCTACATTAGATTTGCGCGAGAATATTATAATAACAAGCATGAATATGGATGTAATAAAATTATATTTTCCCATCTTAGTGGCGGTCATCGTGCTGTTGTTGCTTGATATTAAGATGAGGGCAATTTTCAAGAAAATGCTCGACAATCAATAAAAAATTTACCGCATCCATAAGATGCGGTAAATTTTTTATTGATTACAAACTAAAATGTTTATTTCATATTATCATTGGTAAGAATCTTGCCCTTGTATTCACCTGTGAGGGTCTTTAAGAATGCTACAATCTTTGTAACATCAGGCTCGGAAAGTTCTACACCTTTTTCGTATTTGCTCATTGCTGCAACAGCCTCGGCAAGCGTAGCCTGTGTACCATCGTGGAAATAGGGGGCTGTGAGGGCTATGTTGCGCAGGCCGGGAACCTTGAAACGATGCTTGTCGCGAGGAAGTTTGGTCTCTTTGTTGCGACCATTATCTTCGATGGTAAGTTCCGTTCCTCTGTCGCCAAAATAGTCGGCCATAATACCCATAAGTTCATACGATTGTCCGCCCAGATTTTCGCCTACGTGACAAGTTGCACAACCATTATTTTTAAAAAGCTCGTAGCCTGCAAGCTCGTCGGCCGTGATTGCTTTTTTATCGCCTTTAAGATATTTGTCGAAAGCCGAATTTGGGGTAAGCAGCGTGCGCTCGAACTCTTGGATGGCGTCGGTGATTGTCTGTTCGGTGATACCCTCGGGGTAGACTGCGGTGAATGCCTTGTCAAAAGCTGCATCGGCTTTCAACTTGCCGCAAATTTCGTCGAAAGAGGCAGATGCCATTTCCACAGGGTTTAGGGGAGGCCCTGCAGCCTGTGCTGCCAATGTTGCTGCACGTCCGTCCCAGAATTGTACGAAATTGTAGTGAGCGTTAAATACGGTGGGAGCATTAACCCCGCCTTTAAGTCCGTTTACACCTTCGGAGAATTGCTTATTATCGACACCGCCGGTGTTAAGGCCGTGACAAGTGGCGCATGATACAGTGTTGTCTGCCGACAGACGTGTATCGTGGTAGAGCATTTCGCCAAGAACGGCTTTAAGAGGATTAACTTCAACAGCATCTTCCACAGGGCGCACCGCCTCGTTTGAAAATTCCGTTGCAGCTAATTTGTTGGGGTAGAATTTGGCGCGGCATTCTTTTATCCAATCAAGAGCAATAGTCTTTTCCTTGGAGTTTATGTTTGCACCCCAATGCACCATATAATATTTTGCGGGGGGCATCGTGCCGTCGATTATAACCTTTTCTACCTTTGCAAGGTCTACTTCACTTACCTTTTTATCGCTGTTGATGGCATCGTACATTGGTTCATTGTCGTATGCACGGTAACCGTCGGCAGCATCTTTTTTTACTAAGTCACCGGCCAAAGGCAATGAGGCATAAAACGGTAGCTCGGGGGCTGCTGTGTGACATTCCAAACATCCTGCATCGGCAATAATTGCTGCCATCTGTGCATTTTTACCTGCGTCGGCCGATGGTACGCGGTCGGCAATCCAATAAATACCGCCAAAGAATGCCACTAATATGATGGCGGTAATAACTACACCTTTTTTCATAATCATTCAAAAATCAATAATTACTTTTCCTTTTTGCGAATCTATGGCAAGCGAATGTGTCGCTGGTAATTTGCATGCTCACTGTGAGTGCTGTCAATCTTCGCAATATTTATGTTACAAAGATATTACTTTGTCAATAAAAAAAGAGAAAAGTATTAGAAATTTAAACGAATTTCTAATACTTTTCTTGTATAGTGAATGTTTGTTTTATTGATTTTTGCTCTATGAAAAAATTGGCGACATAAATTTAGACAGTTTCTTAATTTTTTTTATTCCTGTCGCGGGACATCTTCGGGAACATTCTTTTGTAGTTTGTCATCTTGCTTGTGAAATGTCCACCCTCGACAACAAGTGTCACTGCCAATATAATAAGCACCATTCCCGAAAATACCTTAACGGTGAGTGTCTCGCCAAGCACCGTCACGCAAAACAAGATGGCTGTAATCGGCTCAAATGCGCCAAGTATGGCTGTGGGGGTAGAGCCTATGTAACGAACTGCGCGTGTAGTACATGCCAACGATACAAGTGTAGGGAAAAATGCCAATGCGAGCAAATTGCCCCATTGGTACCACTCGGCAGGCATTGTAACCGTGCCTTTAATATAAAGTCGCGACGCAAAAATAACAAGCCCGAAGAGAAGAACATAAAAAGTTACTTTCAGTGTTGCCAATCCTTTAAGGCGTGTAGTATTTATGCCTACAATATACACTGCATAACAAAAGGCCGAAATAAATACCAATGTCGCGCCCAAGATAGAAAATCCCGAACCTGTGCCCTGTTCGTACAACAATGCCACGCCGCCGATAGCCATGAGCAGACACAGCATTGTGTGCATCGAGATTTTTTCCTTATAATATATTGCCATAAGGAAAGTCACTATTATGGGATAGATAAACAGTAGGGTAGAGGCAATACCGGCGTCCATGTAATTATAACTGTGAAACAGAGAGAGCGACGAAAAAGCCATCAATATTCCCATGATGATAAGCGGCAACACTTCGCGGCTGTGTACTCTGAAACCTCGTCCGCGTATGATGAGGGTAACAGCTACCATAGGAATAGCAAACAAATATCTGAAAAAGAGTACAGATTCCGGGTCCATGCCCGCATTGTACAAAGGAATGGCAAAAAGCGGGTTCAGGCCGTAGGCAGCCGCTGCCAATATTCCGTAAATATAACCTTTGGTTTTTTCGTTCATGACAATAATTATATTTGTATTTGCAGTAAACAGTGAATATTTATCTATTTTGTTTTTTTGCGTCCAAGCGCTTGACAACCTGTCCGTAAATTATCAGGGCAAAGGCCGATACAAGTGCAATGGCACCAAAATAGTACCAGATGTAATGTGCATTTGCGCTGGCTGCAACCCATTCGTCGTGGCTTGCAAAAAGCGTAGGCTCGGGGCAGTATTTGCTAAGCAGAAAACCCGAGAGGCCAAAGCCGAATATCGAAGAAAGGAATGAGTGAAGATGGCTGAATCCCAAGTAAAGACCCTCTTCGCCTTTTGGTGCCTGCAACGAAAAGTATTCCAAGAAACGGGGCGAAATAAATGTTTCGGCAAGGCCTTGGAAAATAATGCCCACAACCATCATAAAGGCAACAGGGTGCATGCCCAAAATAGTCTGGCCGCCATCGAGCATATTGCCCGATGCCATGCACAGCGCGGAAATAGGCATGATGAACATACCCACAGTCATAGATGTCAGAGCCGAGCGCTTGCGCATGAGCTGTGTTACAAAATTAACGGCGATGACCACAACCAAGGGATTCACGTTGGCGTACCACGAAGGTGAGGCTCCCTCGCCTGCCAGACGAAGAACATATTTGGGCATCGTTGCATACAACTGATGCTGCACCATCCAAAAACCTGTAATAATGATTATAAGGGTGATAAGGCGACCATTGGTACACACCTTTATCAACGCATTCCAAATTTGTCCGAAAGTCTTACCCTCGCCCGAGTGTTGTGAGCTTTTATAGAAGAACCAGATGGCAAGCAATGCAAGAAAGGTCATTGTTGCCGAAAAATAGTTCAGCGTGATAAGGCCTTCGTTGCCCAGTGCCTCGCGCAAAGGCTTAACGATTGTCTTTCCCGAGAATGCGCCAATGTTTACCATTGCATAGAAAATGGAAAATCCCTTTGCGCGTGTCTCGGGAGTAGTCTCTTTGGCAACAGTTCCCGAAATGACGCTTTTTATAAAAGCACCACCGCACACAATAAGTGCCATGATGGGAATAATTCCGTAACGCAAGTTGCTATCGAGCAAGCCTGTGAATGTTGTAGTGTCGCTATATTCCACCAATCCTGCCGACTGCAACCATGTGGGATATATTGCAAGCCCCAGATAGCCACAGGTGAGTAGAGTAAACGCAAGCAGCATTGAATTGCGGAAACCTATCTTGTCGGCTAAGGCTCCGGCAAAGGTGGGCAACAGATAGAGACAGGCCGAAAAAATACCGGCGATGGCTGCCGACTGAATATCGTTGAAACCCAATATGCGACTCAAGTAAAGTGTAATAACTATAAATACACCATAATATGCGGCACGCTCAAATAACTCTACGACGTTTGCAACCCAAAAGGCTTTACTGAATTTGATTTTGTTTTTCGCAGTGTTGCTCATAAATAACGTGAGTTCGATATAAGAATTTTAATTTATTTTTAAATTAATCTTTT
>CAZXIQ010000115.1:0-212 GCA_964640785.1 uncultured Bacteroidaceae bacterium
TCACCGATGAAAGACCGTTTACCGATGTGTACGGCGTCACACATACATGGATAACAGTCGATGCGTCAAGTATTACCGTCACACTGCTTACCGATGCGGGTCAGTTCGACCTCGGCGGTTCATGCTGGTCGGTGTATGAGGATGAGGGTAAGTACTTCCTCGACGCAGGCTATGACCCGGAATGTACAGAAGATTATGTGACCGGTGCGGGC
>CAZXIQ010000115.1:222-5899 GCA_964640785.1 uncultured Bacteroidaceae bacterium
ACCACAGATGTCGAGAACTGCGTGTTCGTCGAGCTTACCGGAAACGGCGGTGCGGCGGACAGTACGGGCAATACAGACAGCAGCGGTGATACCGGCCTTGCGATAGGCACACCGGGCGACGATCCGATGTATCCGACCGATTATTACGGCAGACGGCTCTCATTGAATATGCCGTATTACTCGATCGAGAGCCTTACAACGGCATACAGACATATGTACTGCCAGGCAACAGACCATTATGTGGTCGAGGCAGGTACACAGGTAAATGCACCGGAGGGTGTATACTTCACATATGTGGACTACGGATGGTACTCAGCCGGCAGTTTCAATACCGATTGGGACGAGGTCAACGATACGGTATGGACGCTTTCCGACCCGGATGTCAGTTATACACTGCTCATGTCGGACGGTTCGTTCATCAGCTTTTATGCTTCAAGAAACGGCATAATCAATAACTCCGGCAATACATACGACGAAAACGCAACCGGTGCAGGCGGACGCTTCATGGACGTAACACCCGATGCTTACTACCATGACCCGGTCGAATGGGCGGTCGAAAAGGGCATCACGGTCGGCACATCCGATACGACATTCTCGCCCGACACCGAGTGTACACGAGGTCAGATACTCACATTCCTGTGGCGCGCGGCAGGCTGTCCTCCGCATTACATGGGATCAAGCCCGATAACCGACATAGCCGTCACCGATTACTACTATGACGCGGTACTGTGGGCGTACGCAAACGGCATACTCGACACCAAATTCGGTTTCGCAGACCCGAACGCACCGTGTACCCGCGCAATGACCGTGCAGTTTTTGTGGCTTTTTGGCGGCGCACAGTACATGGAAGATGCCGCACCGTTCACCGACGTCCCCGCCTCGGCCGACTACGCAATGGCAGTAGCATGGGCACTCGAAAACGGCATCACCGCCGGCACCTCCGAAACGACATTCTCACCCGGCAGCACGTGCACACGCGGGCAGATCGTTACGTTTTTGGAACTTGTGAGAGAGCAAGAGAATCTGCATTTGACATTGACCTGCTCTTTTGTCGGTGAACTTAAAATAGACCAAAGTATTTCGCACAATGGTGTATGTCTTACGGTTGTAAAATTGACCGAGAATACCTATACAGTTACTGCGATGAAAGAGACGCTCGAACGTTCCAACCTTGGCTTGCAGAAGGTGGGCGACAAGGTGAATGTAGAGCGCAGCATGATGATGAACGGACGTCTTGACGGACATATTGTTCAGGGACATGTTGATGAAACGGCCGAGTGTGTCGAGGTGCGCGACGCCGAAGGCAGTTGGTACTACACTTTCCGTTACAAAAAAGATGAGGCAATGGCTGCCAAAGGTTATATGACAGTAGACAAAGGCTCTGTATGTGTAAACGGGGTAAGTCTGACGGTGTGCAACCCCACTGACGACACTTTCACAGTTGCGATAATACCTTATACCTACGAGCATACAAACTTCCATACTCTCGAGGTTGGCTCGGTTGTGAATATTGAATTTGATATAATAGGCAAATATATTGCCCGTATGCTTAAACAGTAAAAATTGCCATGAACGATTTTCTCGAATTAGTAATGGCGCGACAGAGCGACCGCGCATACGAGCCGGGACGCAAAATAGAGCGCGAGAAACTCGAACGTATTCTTGAGGCTGCACGCATGGCACCATCGGCGTGCAACGGTCAGCCTTGGCACTTTACGGTTATCACCGAGGAGGAAATGCTTAAAGAGGTTGCTGCTGCAACAGCAAGTCTCGGCATGAATAAGTTTGCCAAAGATGCTTCGGCACTTGTGCTTATAACGCATGAATCGACAAATATAACTTCTAAACTGGGTTGCGGAATAAAAGATAAGGATTTTCCCATGATGGACTTGGGAATTGCGTCGGCCTATATGACATTGGCGGCCGAGGCCGAGGGTATAGGCTCTTGCATCCTTGGTTGGTTCGACGAGAAGAAGATTAAAAATCTGGTCGGAATTCCAAAAGGTAAACGGCTTATGCTGATAGTTACGTTGGGGTACGCAGCAAAGGGCAAACGCAAGAAAGTAAGAAAAGAGTGGGGAAAAGTAGTCTCATTTGATAAATATAAATAAAGTGTTATATATGAAAAAGTTAATTATTTCGTGTGCGGCAGTACTGCTGACAACAGTATTGTGTATGGCAAGTTCATTATCTTGCACGAGCGACGGTAATTCCGTGCAACCACGTGATGGGGCCGGCTTTACGGTAGACAATGTAGGGTTTACCACAGTGCCTATAATTCCTACGGCAAAGAATGGTAAAGAGTTGTGGAAGTATGTTACCTCTAATCCGGGTTCAGAGTGGAATACCAAAGATTTTAACGATGCGTCGTGGTCGTCGGGCTATGGTGCATTCGGTAACAGAACAGGTGATAACACATCTTGGACTACGACTGACATTTGGATACGCAAAGAGTTTACCTTGGAGGGTCATTCGGCGCAAATTGTGGACAGTCTTCTTCTTTCCATAAATCACGACGAGGATTGTGAAATATACATTAACGGAATTTTGGCAGCGCAGCTTGGAGGCTGGGAAGATTATAAAAATGTCGAAATATCTGACGAGGCAAGAGCAAGCATCGTAGTTGGTGAAAAGAATGTTATTGCAGCGCACTGTTACAATGGTGGCGGTGGCGGAGTTATAGATGTTGGTATTTACAGACACACTCTCGGCTCGTCAATAACATTTTTTAATACAGCCAAGATTAATGCAACTACTTGGAAATATGTAACCGAAACTCCCGATTCGCTCGAGTGGATGAATCCCGCATTTGACGATAGTGCGTGGAGCGAGGGTGTAGCAGGCTTTGGAAAGAAAAGAACCACTTACGGCGTTAATACAGTGTGGGAAACAAACGACTTGTGGTTGAGAAAGAAAGTCAATTTCAGCGGTTTCAACAGAAGTGATCTTGAAAATTTAAAGATGCAACTGGTACGCGACGCAGTGTGTCAGATTTATTATAACGGTGTTCTTGCTGTTTCATTGGAAAATACCGGTATAAGAACCGAATATGTTGAAATTGCTCCCGAGGCACTTAATGCAATTTCTCTCGATGGTGAGACTACAATAGCAGTTCATTGCTACCGCAAACACTCTATGAGGCACTTTGACGCAGCTCTGACATGCGACATTTACAGAATCCTTTCGCCTATAAAATGGGAAATGAAACATGGTTCGCTGACAAGTGTCTTTGCTAAAGATATTGACGTGAATAATGTTTGGGGCGAATATCCTCGTCCTCAGATGGTGCGCGATGAGTGGCAGAATCTTAATGGTATTTGGGAATTCCAGCCTCTTTTCTCGGAAAAAGAAGGAATGCCCGAGGATGCGTATAGCATGGAGATACTTGTACCTTTCCCCGTAGAGTCGCCTATTTCGGGTGTGATGGAAAATTACAGCCGTTTCGCGTACAAACGCACTTTCACCGTTCCCGAGGGATGGGAGGACCGCCATCTTCTTATACATTTCGAGGCGGTAGACTGGTTGTGTGAGGTCTTTGTAAACGGACAGAGCGTGGGTAGCCACGATGGTGGTTACGAGCCATTCTCATTTGATGTTACAAAGTATCTGACGAATGAAAAAGAGCAAGAGCTTGTTGTGAAAGTTTACGACCCCACCAATTTGGGCGGTCAGCCGCGCGGTAAACAGACACTCACCCCCGGAGGCATTATGTACACAAGTACTTCGGGTATTTGGCAAAGTGTTTGGATGGAGCCTGTCGAGGATATATATATAGAAAAATATACTGTCGTCCCCGATGTTGATAACTCTTCTGTTGCTGTAACTGTTGCAACAAAAGGTAGTCAGGAAGGCAAGGCTCTTATTGCTGTTAAGAATGGTGACAATGTTGTTGCAACAGCCGAGGCCTCTATAAACGAAAAAGTTGTAATTCCCGTTGCCGATGCAAAATTGTGGTCGCCCGACTCTCCTTTCCTTTATAATCTTGATATTACACTTATTGAGAATGAGGATACTTTGGATGTGGTTGAGGGATATTTTGGAATGAGAAAAATTTCTCTTGGCAAGGATGGAGGCTACACAAGAATGTTCCTTAACAACGAGCCGCTTTTCCATATTGGTCCTCTCGACCAAGGTTTCTGGCCCGATGGAATATACACTGCACCCACCGATGCGGCAATGCTCTACGATATTCAGGCAACCAAGCAGATGGGCTTTAACATGATTCGTAAACACATAAAAGTGGAGCCTCGTCGTTGGTACTATCATTGCGATAGGTTGGGTCTGCTTGTATGGCAGGATATGCCTTCGGGCGCCTCTTATGGAGGAGTGGAAATAGATAAGCCTCAGTTCAAAAAAGAATTGACTGCAATGATAGAAAACTTGTATAACTCACCCTGTATCATCATGTGGATTATCTTTAACGAGAGTCAGGGACGTCATGATGTTGAAACTCTTGTGAAATATGTAAAATCGCTCGATGCTTCACGTCTTGCCAACCAAGATAGCCAATATGGTACTCACTCTACATATATAGGTGATGTGTGGGACGTACACCATTATCCTAATCCTGCATTTGTTCCTTGTCCTAACAAGAATATTGCAAACGTTTGTGGTGAGTATGGTGGTCTCAAATACAAAGAAGATGGTCACATCTGGGGTGCCGGCGATTGGGGCTATGCAACCATGAACAGCAGAAAAGAGCTTATCGATACTTACGAGAAGTATGTATCAGACCTTGTGAAGTTCCGCGATTGCTTTGGACTGGGCGGTGCAGTCTACACACAAACTACCGACGTAGAGATTGAGATTAACGGTCTTATCACATACGACAGGGCTGTGGAGAAAGTGGATTTTGCCAAGATGGCCGAAATAAACAGCCGTGTAACTAAGTCTAAGTTGAAGAAAGATACAATAATTGCTAATGCCATGGAAGGCGGGGAAATGTGGAAAATGACTACAAGTACTCCTTCGAGCGATTGGTATAAAACTGATTTTGATGATAGTTCTTGGAAAGAGAGAAAATCGGGATTCGGTACTTCGGGTACTCCTAACGCTGTTGTAAGAACAACATGGAGTACATCTGATATTTGGATTCGTAAAACTTTCCGCTTGGATGGAATGAATCGTCAGATGGCCGACAGCCTTGTTATGTTGATGACTCACGACGAGGATTGTGAAATTTATATAAACAATAAATTGCTTGCTTCGTATACAGGCCATGATAATAATTATTCGTTGGTTGATTTTACAACGGAGGTTAAAAATGCTCTTGTCTATGATGCGGACAATACTATTGCCGTGCATTGCAAGCAGACATACGGTGGTCAGTTTATTGACGTAGGTATTTATCTTTTGTCACATGCGGGTATTGCAACTTCAATTGGAGGTGTTGATGCCGAAGATAAACCTCGTGTGGATATTGACGAGACAAACAAGACTGTTGCTATCGTAGGTGGTGGCTTTGGCGAAGCGACCCGTCTCGATGTTGTCAATGCAGCCGGGCTTGTAGTAAAGAGTGTTGTTGCGGGTAACGATAAAGTTTGCCTCTCTACACTCCCTGCGGGTTTGTATGTGTTGCGTTTCGTCGATGGTGATAAAAAATATACAAGCAAAGTTGTTTTCTGAGGGACTATCCATAATTTTGTGTAAATAGAGATTACAGGGTTCAAGATACGAA
>CAZXIQ010000116.1:0-5818 GCA_964640785.1 uncultured Bacteroidaceae bacterium
AAAAAAGAGGCTATTTTATTATTTTAATCAAATATTCTACCGATAATCCAAAAAACTTGCTTTCTTTGCAACATAAATGCTGCAAAGGCGGGTAGTGCCCGCCTCGCAGATAAAAATGTACGACTATGGCAAAAAAGGGAAGTAAGGTAAGCAATCGCATTACCAAAAAACAACTGTTGGAACTTTTGATAGATTTTTTCAATCGCCGCCCCGACGAACAGTTCGACACAAGATATATTTTCGATGAATTGGGGATAAAATCGACATCTTTGAAGGGATTGTGCATACATCTGCTCGACGACCTTGTGTTCGACGGCTACCTTGCCGAGCCATCGTTGCACAAATATCGCCTTGCAAACAAAAGTTCGGTTCTATGCGGAACGTTCAAACGCAACAACGACGGCTACAACCTTGTCTACCCCGACGACGATGGCGAGCCGATAGTCATTCCCGAGAGAAAATCGGCACACGCCCTTAACGACGACTATGTGCGCGTGACACTCTTTGCCCACCGCCGCGGACGTGGACGCGAGGGCGAGATTATAGAAATCATCAAACGTGCCCACGACACATTCGTAGGCATACTGCGTGTGCAGAAACATTATGCCTTTCTCGTCACTGAGAACCGAGCAATGCCGGCCGACATTTTTATTCCACGCGACCAGCTGAAAGGCGGAAAGTCGGGCGACAAAGCAGTAGTGAAGTTGGTAGAGTGGCCGGCCGAGAGCCGCAACCCCATAGGCCGGGTGATAGACGTGCTGGGACCGGCCGGCGATAATAATGCCGAAATGAACGCCATACTTGCCGAGTATGACCTGCCATACGTGTACCCCAAAATAGTGGAGACGGCAGCCAACAAACTGCTCACAGACATTACAAAAGAGGAAATTGCGCGACGCGAAGATTTTCGCGACGTCACGACATTCACCATCGACCCCGAAGATGCAAAAGACTTTGACGACGCACTATCGTTGCGTCCGGCAGGCGAGGGGCTGTGGGAGGTGGGTGTACACATTGCCGACGTGTCTCACTACGTCACCGAGGGAAGCATCATCGACAAAGAGGCCTTTAAACGCGCAACATCAATATATCTTGTAGACCGCACAATACCCATGCTACCCGAGCGTCTGTGCAACTTTTTATGCTCGTTGCGCCCCAACGAAGAGAAACTCACCTACTCGGTTATTTTCACCATCAACGACAAGGCCGAGGTAAAAAAATCGCGCATCGCACGCACCATCATACGCAGCAAGCGCCGTTTCTCGTACGAAGAGGTGCAGGAAATTCTAACCTCGGGCAAGGGAGAGTTTACAGACGAACTTTCGGTGCTCAACCGCCTTGCACAAACAATGCGCGAACAACGTTTCGCAGCGGGAGCCATAGACTTTCAACAGGCCGAAGTACGTTTCCGCCTCGACGAAGATGGCAAGCCCCTGTCGGTCTATTTCACCGAGAGCAACGAATCGCACCAGCTCATCGAAGAGTTTATGCTGCTTGCCAACCGCACAGTGGCCGAGACGATAGGCAAAAAAACAGCGCACAACACCCCAAAAACCTTTGTCTACCGCATTCACGACCAGCCCGACCTTGAAAAACTGCAAACACTGTCGCGATTCGTTTCCAAACTCGGCTACAAGATGAAAGGCACCGGACGCGGAAACACCGCATCGTCGCTCAACAACCTGCTCAAAGACATTAAAGGCCAAAAGGAACAGAATGTCATTGAAACAATCTCACTGCGCACCATGCAGAAGGCAAAATACTCGACACAGAATATCGGACACTTCGGCCTTGCCTTCCGTTACTACACACACTTCACATCGCCCATACGCCGTTACCCCGACCTTATGGTACACCGTCTGCTCGACCGCTATCTGAACCAAGGAGGACGCTCGGCAAATGCAGGAAAATACGAGAGCCCGTGCGAACATTGCTCGGCACAAGAGCAGGTGGCATCAAACGCCGAACGCGCCAGCATAAAATACAAGCAGGTGGAGTTTATGACCGAACATATAAATGAAGAATTCGACGCAGTAATCAGCGGCGTCACCGAGTGGGGAATATATGCCGAAATTGTAGAGAACAAGTGCGAGGGCATGATACCTTTGCGCACCCTTCAGGACGATTACTACGAGTATGACGATGCAAACTACTGCCTTGTGGGACGTCGCAGACATAAAAAATACACCATCGGCGATGCGTTGCGCATACGCATCGTACGCGCCAACCTCGAACGCAAGCAGCTCGACTTTGAGATTATTGAATAAAAAACCGAATTTTCAGAAATTCAGTTTCTATTCAGAATCACACGACAACTTTGCAACATAAACAACTAACAATGAAAATACTGATCATAGAAGACGACAGCTCTCTGCGCGAAATTATAAACAGAGGACTGCACAGCGAAGGGTACGTGGTTGAGACCGCATGCAACTTCAACGAGGCCAACGACAAGATAGCCGGATACAGCTACGACTGCATACTGCTGGACATAATGCTGCCCGACGGCAACGGACTGCGGCTGCTCGAACATATAAAGTCGTTGAAAAAGAGTGACCACGTGATAATAATTTCGGCACGCGACTCGCTCGACGACAAAGTAACGGGGCTGGACCTCGGAGCCGACGACTACCTTGCAAAGCCATTTTACATGGCCGAACTTTCGGCGCGAATAAAAAGCGTACTACGGCGCGGCGCAAACAGCAGCGGCAACAAACTAACGGCAGGAAACATAACCATCGACCTGCACAGTCGCCGTGTAGAGGTCGAAGGCAAAGAGCTTACACTGCTAAAAAAAGAGTTTGACATATTGTTATACTTTATGCAACGCCCCAACCACATTGTAGACAAAGCCATGCTTGCCGAGGCAGTGTGGGGCGACCACGCCGATGCAGCCGACAATTTCGACTTTGTATATGCACAGGTGAAAAACCTGCGCAAGAGGCTCGACGCATCAGGCGCGTCGGTAACAATAAAAGCCGTCTACGGCTTTGGGTACAAACTCACCGAAGTTGAAAAACAGTAAGTTGCGAATATAGAAAACTTTTTTGAAAGAAATTTAAACAGCCTCTTAAACAGTTTCTAAAATATGAAACTTTTTCATCGCGTCATACTCACCCTCGCACTCGGCCTGTTGCCGGTAATGGCATTATGGGCAGCACTCTTCTATTACAGCATGGTAAACGAAATAAACGACGAGACCGACGACGTTCTTGGCGACTACGCCGAGCTTATAATGCGTCGCGCACTTGCCGGAAAGCCGCTACCCGCACCCAACAACGGCTCGAACAACAGCTATTCGGTGACCCCTGTGGACGAAGAGTATCTTGCAAACAACCCCGCCATAATATTTTACGACGAGACAGTATATATTCCCGAAAAGGAAGAGACGGAACCCGCGCGCGTGCTAAAAACCATATTTTGCGACGCCCATGGACAATATTACGAAATAAAGGTTGCAACACCCACCTTCGAACGCTCCGACCTTTTAGAGACCATCGCCTACCACATTATAGGGCTATACATAGTACTCATGCTCACCATCTTTGCAGCAGTCTCGTTGGTATACTACTATAACATGAGGCCACTGTATCACCTGCTCGAATGGTTCGACAAATATCGTCCGGGAGCAAAAAGCGAAAAAGTCCCCGACGCCTCATCAGTAATTGAATTTCGCAAATTAAGCAGGGCAGCACAACAAGCAGTAGACCGCGCAGAATATTACTTCGAACAACAGAAACAGTTCATAGGCAACGCCTCACACGAACTGCAAACACCCCTCGCCATCATCGGCACACGCATAGAGTGGCTCACAAACAACACCACACTCGACGAGCAACAGTTCGAGGAACTGATGAAGATACAACGCTCCCTTGCACGCCTTGTACGCCTGAACCGCACACTGCTGCTATTATCAAAAATAGAGAACGGCCAATTCCCCGAATCGACCGACACAGACCTTGCAAGCATCATACGCGAAAGCGCCGAAACATATAGCGAAATTTATGGCGACCGAAACATTTCGTGCGAAATAGTCCTGCCCGAACATTTCATGTTTCACATGAACGAATCGCTTGCCTCGACACTGCTCAACAACCTGCTCAAGAACAGCTATCTGCACAATGTTCAAGGCGGGAAAGTGACAGTAACCACACACGAAAGAAAAATAACAATAGCCAACAGCGGCAACCACCCGTTGGACACCTCGCAAATATTCGAACGGTTCTACCACGAAGGCAACCCCGACAGCACAGGGCTGGGACTTGCACTCGTCAGCTCAATATGCCGTTATTACAACATAGAGGTTGAATACTCTTTCGAAAAAAACATGCACAACTTTACCATAAATTTCCGACAAGGATAAAAGAATTATCAGGTCAAAGTGCCCACGTAAGCAAATGGCCAAACAAGACACATGAGAGAAATTTATATAAATTTAAACAGTTTATAACCCAATAAGCGCAAAAAGAAAAAGAAAATCTTTATATTTGCCGTAAACTGCAAAATAATATAAATTTATATATCAAACAATCATGAAAAACAACAAACTGAAACTCACCGGATGCCTCCTTGCCGCCCTATTGGCGACAGGCAACCTATCCGCACAAAAAGAGAACGGCTGCATCGACGCACAACTGCTTAAAGAGTTTGCCGAAAGCTACAAACCCACAGGAGCCGAAAAAGCACTGAAAAACGTAATGCTCACAACCTCGGTAAAAACACTCGCAGTAAGCCAAGAGAACAAAGCCAAAGAACTTAACACTTACTTCAGCAACACCGTAAATTCAAAAGGCATCACCGACCAAGAGTCGTCGGGACGCTGCTGGTTGTTCACAGGACTTAACGTAATGAGAGCCAAAATGATAGCCGAGCAAAACCTCGGAGGCTTTGAATTTTCGCAGGTATATAACTTCTTTTTCGACCAACTTGAAAAATCGAACCTGTTCCTTCAAGGAATCATCGACACACGCAAAAAACCCATCGACGACAGAATGGTAGAATGGCTCTTCGGTCACCCCTTGAGCGACGGTGGAACATTCACAGGCGTTGCCGACCTTGTTGCAAAATATGGCGTTGTGCCCAAGGAGGCAATGCGCGAGACATACAGCAGCAACAACACAAGCGCATTCAACAGCGTACTTAAGAGAAAGTTGCGCGAGTTTGGCATACAGCTGCGCGAAGCAAGCGATGCAGGCAAAAAAGAGAAAGAGCTCATGGCTATGAAAAAAGATATGTTGGGCACAGTGTACAAGATGCTCGCAAGCGTCTACGGCGTCCCCCCCACCACCTTCACATGGGCACCCAAAGACAAAGATGGCAAATACCGTGAAAAACCACAGGAGTACACACCCAAAAGTTTCTATGAGAAATACGTAGGCCTCGACTTCCAGAACAACTACGTGATGTTGATGAACGACCCCTCGCGCCCCTATTGGAAGAGCTATGAGATACAGTACGACCGCCACGTTCACGAAGGCCACAACTGGCTCTATGTAAACCTTCCCCTCGAAGACATCAAGCAGATGGCAATAGCCTCAATCAAAGACAGCGTAATGATGTACTTCTCGTGCGACGTAGGCAAGTTCCTCGACTCGGGCCGCGGCCTTTTGGACATCAACAACTACGACTACGAATCACTCTTCGGCGTAGAATTCACGATGGACAAACGCCAACGCATCATCACACGCGACAGCGGCTCTTCGCACGCCATGACCCTTAAGTCGGTAAACATCGACGAAAATGGCAAAACCGTAAAATGGCAGGTAGAGAACAGCTGGGGCGCATCATCGGGCTACAAAGGCACACTCATCATGACCGA
>CAZXIQ010000117.1:0-5812 GCA_964640785.1 uncultured Bacteroidaceae bacterium
CTCGGCGCTTGTAACAGCCTTTGAGCGTTTCTCATCTATGAGATAATGGTCCACCTCAAAAGAGGTCACAGCCACCTGACGTGTAATTTTACGCTTGATTGTGTCGATTATACTCTCGTCACTCGCAATCATCGTAATTCTTGAATCAATCTCGGGCTGAATAAAGTCACCACCAAGTTCCGAAGCGTTCGAGACTGTTGTTGCCGCCCCGCTACCATGAGTAGCATACCCGGCAATACCTCTCGACGCAGATGGCGAACCGGGAGCAACCACAGTTGCCATTGCCATAATTACACCTCCGGCACCCTCTTCGAAGAGACAAAGTGCAATACTAACCAATGAAAGAAGAACAAACATAGGATTCTTCTTAACAAACAAGAAAAATTTTTTCATAAATAAGTTATTTAAAAGATTAATAAAGTATCGTTGTTTTTTAAAAGCTGTTTAAATTTCTTAAAACAGTTTCTTATGCCTTTAAGGCCGAATCGATAAGACTGTTGCCTTTGGGGCGACGCGACGTTTGCGACGGAGCCACACTGCTCATTCCTTTAGGAAGTCCATCGCCAAACTCCTCTTGCATGCGACGGATGTTAGTGTTTCTTCCCTTGATATTTCCGGCAGCAAAAGCATCCTCAACATCCTGTTCGTAACTAATAGCATGTTCAAGTGCCTGACAAACATCCTGAGTGTATGTACCCGAAAGAATAGGAAAGACCAACTGTTCCCACACCCTATCCATAAACTCGGACGGCTCGTAACCATGTTCGCGACAAAAGTTCTCAATCACCGGGCGGCTCCTTTCAAGGTTAGCCTCATACTCTTTGCGATTGTTCGCCATTTCATAAGCCTCGTTGCGTCGCTCGTCGTCCATGCGCAACATCTCTTCATACTCGGGTGAATCCTCTTCAATGTCAAAAAACGATTTTCCATAGTAACGCGCCATTGCAGCGTGAGCACTACGTTTGCCCTGCACAACATCGGACAACAGTTGGGCCAGACGCGGGTCAAGTTCCAGTACCGAAGCCAATCGCTCATTCTGTTCCACATTACTACGGAAAAATTCCTTTAACATTTCCTGCGACTCGGGAGAGTCCAATTTGAAGGAATTCCCAAAAAACTCCTGCAGCCAACTTTCAAGTTGCGAATAGGGACCGGCAGCAGTTGTTCCCTCACCATACACTGTCTCTTCAGTCGTCGGCTGCATATGCGCCTCGGCATTGTAACCCGAAACAGGCATCTGTTCTTCATTTTGATAATTTTTATTCATACGTTTGGTATTAATTTGTTTCGTCGGCAAAGTAAAAGCATAAAGCAAGGTTTAAGGTTGCAGAATTAACATTTAGAGAGCGTCGGGAGTGAAAAAAATCAAAAATGCAAGAGCATACGACAAGCTCTTCTCGCGTACATTATTTAAGAAAAATGAGGGACATAAAAGTTGTCACCATCGGCCCGAGAATGAGACGGTAAAAAAAATCCCTTAAAACAGAATTTTGTGTTAATTCCGCATACCAATTCGGATATTTTGATTATATTTTTGTAGTCAAAAAAGACTATGGAAACAAAGACAGAAATTTCCGTCGGTGAGATGAGAAAGCAAGCAATCATCGACACCTTTTTTGAAACATTGAAAAATTGTCGCAAAATTGACCCATTCGCAACGTTAGAGAAAATCATCGAAAAGGCAGCAAACACAAAAGCGCCACGTTTTTTTGTCTCATTCGAAAATGCACGTCGATTCGTCTCTATGTTAGTGCGCAAAAAGAAACTGCCGCTTGTAAACAAGAACAAGGTTGAACTGTACAAAGAACTTTTTCGTCGCTACAAGAAGTATAGACAAGAGGACTTTACAAGTAGAGTCATAAACTACACTCTTCTCGAAAAAATCATCGAAGAGCCCGCACCATCATTTTATCTCGACACAGAAACTTTCCGCTGTCTGCTATACAAGGCTCTTAGAGAAAGAAACCACGAATTGGCATTTTGCAAAATATAATCCCATCAACCATGAGAAATAAAAGAGAAGAGATAAAAATATCACTGTACGAGGTTGAGCAACGTATCTACACATACAGCTACTATGTAGGTGAGGCGAGACGCAACAGCGGCACTCCCATAAAATTATCGGCAAGTATACAAGCATCGTCCGACGACCACATACAGATTAACGACCACATAAATGTTGCAGCAAACGAACTTACAAAAATCATAAACTGTAATTTTGGCACATGCAAACAAAATGTCAGCGACGACGAGACACACAAAGGTTACACAATACTTGTTTTTCATCTTGTACCGCCTCAATACTTTCCGGTGAATCTGCTCGGCGAATTGCAAAAGACAATGACAAACTATCTTGTAATGCGCACTTTGCAACAGTGGATAATGCAACATAAACCCGACGAAACGGCAATTACCACCGCCGAGACAGAAAAAGCCACAATACAACTTCGCGAACTTATGAACTGCCGCGAAAAACCACGAAAAGCTAAAAGAAAGCCGAAAAACAACATTGAAATTTAACACACAAAATGGAATACAACATACTCATAAAAAAAGAAGAACTTGCATATCAGGTAGACCTGCGTACACACTATCATGCTGAAAGTGAAAAGAGAAAAGATATTAACGCCGATGTTGGTGAAACATCCATAGACGACGAAGAATTGTTAAATTCATTTCTCGTAAAGGCAACAAACGAGCTTATTGCCAATCAAGCAGGACGTCTCGAAAATATATCCTACAAAATTAACAGCGATTACCTCGACATACGTTTCAACGGCAGTGACGAGACACGCGCCAATCTATTGCCAATACTCAAACAAGCAATAATCGACTACCTTGTAAACGAAGTTATAACCCAATGGATGCTCATACGCCAACCCTCATGGAGCAATGCGTATATAGCAATGCGAAACGAACTCAACTCACATGTTCGAGAACTTTTTGCAGCCTTTTGCAACAGGAAAATACGTCGCCGTCCGACAAATTTAGCAGGAATATGACAACAACAAAAGATTTCAGTAACATCATAGAAGAGAATTATAAACGGTTGAAGAGTAACTCAGCTGTTTATAACCCTGTAACAGGTGAAGGTTCCACGTCGATAGAACGCAAATGGATAGAAATAGAAGGATTCCCGCTCACACGAATGAACCTGCCTTGTAATATGTTGCACGACAAATATATAAGCGAGCTTATCGAAAAAGGAGCACATGGTTTTTTAACTTCACACGGCAACAAGGCACCGAGCCATAAGAATATAATAACGCTATGGCTTGAGTTCTGCCGCAAACGTATAAAATACGATTTTGAATATTGGGCAAAGACTATGGCCGTAATATCCGATAAAGGTAAAGGTCGGGACATTCCCTTTACTCTTAATCGTCCACAGCGATACTATTTAAGCGAAATGGAAAAACTACGTTGCGCAGGCCTCCCCATCGACATTATTCTTTGCAAGGCACGACAATGGGGTGGCTCGACACTTACGCAACTCTACATGCTGTGGATTCAACTTGTACACAAACGTAATTGGAACTCGGTAATTTGTGGCGACGTAGAAAAACAATCCTCAATTGTAGCAGGAATAATGGCAAAGGTGATAAACAACTACCCACTGTGGGCAACAGGAGGCAAAAAACTTACAACTACCCCCTATCAAGGCACGCAGAAGACGAGAACCATCAGTTGGAGCAACAGCAGATATTCTCTCGGTTCATCACAAAAACCCGACTCATTGCGCAGCGAAGATATAAGTATGGCCCATTTGACAGAGGTCGGACTATGGAAAGCAACAGCAGGAAGAAAACCCGAGGACCTTGTTCAATCAATCTTCGGCTCCATTGCCGGTGGAGCATACACAATGAAAGTCATGGAATCTACCGCCAAGGGTGTAGGTAATTTCTTTCATCGCACATGGATTGATGCCACTGCCGGACGCAACAATTTCACTCCTGTATTTGTCCCATGGTACAGCATCGACCTGTACAGCAAACATATAGCACCGGGCAGCTACAATTCATTTATAGAAAGCATGGACGAATACGAGCATCAACTCTTTTCGTTGGGTGCAACACTCGAAGCTATTGCGTGGTACCGCGACAAACGTCGTGAAATATCTGAGGAGTGGCGACTCTTTTCCGAGTTTCCATCGACAGCCAACGAGGCTTTTCAAAGCACAGGCAGACGTGTTTTTAAAATCTCATATGTAAAAAACATACGTGAATATTGTGTGCCCCCCGCATGGATAGGCGACATTGTGAGCGTAGAAAAGTACGACGAAGAGCATAAGACAAATAAAAAAGAGGTAAAATTCGAGCCACAGCAACCCGGTGAACCAAGCAACGAAAATATCCTGAAAGTGTGGTTGATGCCCGATAAACAGCACCACTATCGCGACCGATACATTGTAACGGTTGATGTTGGCGGTGTTTCCGAAAAAGCCGATTATTCATGTATTCTTGTAGCCGACCGGTTGCCGATGCTCGAAGGTGGAGTACCTGAAATTGCCGCCTGTTGGCACGGTCATATAGAACACGACAAACTTGCGTGGAAAGCCGTAGAAATTGCAAAAGCATACAACAACGCGCTATTGGTAATAGAGGCAAACACACTCGAGACAGAAGGTACCGAAGGGGACAATTTCGAATACATACTCAACGAAATTGCCGGGAAATACAATAACCTTTACAGTCGAACCTCCTCGCAAGAAATAAGACAAGGCCGCCCACGCCGTTGGGGGTTCCACACAAATTCCTCGACAAAGCCAATGGTCATAAATTTTCTGATAAAGGCAATCCGCGACGGGCTTTATGTCGAACGATGTTTGGAAACAACCTACGAATTAGACCTATACGAACTAAAAGAAAATGGAAAAGAAATGGGCGCGGTCGAAGGCAATCACGACGACCGGGTAATGGCAACGGCCATATTAATATGGATATGTTACAACCATCCACTGCCGACAATACTGCAAACAGAAAAAAACATTAAATACAAAACAAGAATAGTAAGCGAGGCCAGCCTATAAAAATAATCATGTTGCAAAGAAGTTTCTTTGCAACATGATTATTTTTATATATAAGTTTACAAATATCAACTATTTATTGTTATCATCCTCATCGCCACCGCGCAACACAGGCAGACATATGTTGTATTTCACAGCAAGCGTACGCACCACAAAAACAGCAATACCGCAAGCAATCTGGGTCATGTGTACCTCCATTCCGAATTTATCACAGAAACAATAGACTAAAGCACCTATGACACAAGCCATTGCGTAAATCTCTTTTCTAAAGAAGAGAGGCTCTTCGTTAATAAAAATATCACGCATCACGCCACCGGCCGAACCAGTGAGTGTTGCCATAATAACAGCAACCCAAATAGGATAGTCGAGAGCCAGCGTCTTTTCAACGCCGACAACAACGAATAAGGCCAATCCGATAGTGTCGAATATAAAAAATGTATTGTTCAAATGTATAAGATACTTTCCAAAAAGAATCACCCAAAAGAGAGCAAGACCCGAACATATAAGATACATAGAGTTTGTCATCCAAAAAGGAGTAATATCCAACAGCACATCACGTATGGTTCCGCCACCGATAGCAGTTACAACTCCTACAACATATGCACCAAACCAATCGAAACGTTTCGCCGATGCCAATCTTATACCACTGATTGCAAAAGCAAAAGTTCCGACAAATTCCATTATATCAACAAATGAAGGCATTGTGTTTTTTATTATTTATATATTTAAACCATATTCACAAAATCATCTGCAAAAATAATTGAAAATAATTTCAAAATAACTACA
>CAZXIQ010000118.1:0-5789 GCA_964640785.1 uncultured Bacteroidaceae bacterium
ATCTTTTTGTAGCAACAATTTAGAAGTTGTTTAAATTTATGTAACAAAATTCAAACAACCACTAATACAAAGAAAAAAAACAAAAACAAAGTTTTTTACAACGACAAGCATGCACAACCTCTTTTGCGTTCCAAAAAATAGTACTATCTTCGCCGAGGAAACAATAAGAAGAATTATCGTGAAATTTGAATACGACATTTTGGTCATAGGAGCCGGACACGCCGGCTGTGAGGCTGCGGCCGCAGCGGCAAACTTAGGAGCAAAGACCTGCTTGATGACTATCGACATGAACAAGATTGCACAAATGAGCTGCAACCCGGCCATAGGCGGCATTGCCAAAGGTCAGATTGTGCGCGAAATTGACGCACTCGGAGGTTACATGGGAATAATCACCGACAGGTCGGCCATTCAGTTCCGCATGCTCAATCGCTCGAAAGGCCCTGCAATGTGGAGCCCGCGCGCGCAGTGCGACAGAACAAAGTTCAGCTTGCTGTGGAGAGAGACGCTCGAAAATATCCCCAACCTGCACATGTGGCAGGACATTGCAACCGAACTTATCGTAGAAAATGGTAAAGCCGTAGGAGTGACAACACAGCTTGGTGCAGAGTTCCGCGCCAAGTGCATAATAGTCACAGCAGGAACATTCCTCAACGGACTGATGCACGTGGGTAAAGTGATGATTGAGGGCGGACGCACGGCCGAACCTGCTGCAAAGGGATTGACAGAATCCATTTGCAAACATGGTATACGCAGCGACAGAATGAAGACCGGAACACCCGTCAGGCTCGACAAACGTTCAATAAACCTTGAATTGACCGAGAAACAAGAAGGCGAAAATGATTTTCACCGTTTCTCGTATAAGAACACTAAACGCAACCTGAAACAGCGTCCTTGCTGGATGTGCTACACCAACCCCGAGGTTCACGAAATTCTGCGTAGCGGGCTCGACAAGTCGCCGCTTTACAACGGACAGATTCAGAGCATAGGGCCGCGCTACTGCCCCAGTATAGAGACAAAGATTGTAACTTTTGCCGAGCGCGACAGACACCTTCTCTTTTTGGAGCCCGAGGGCGAGGATACGCAAGAGATATATGTAAATGGATTTTCCTCCTCTTTACCGATGGAAACACAGCTAACGGCACTTAGAAAAATACCGGCGTTGAAAGACGCTGTTGCCTACCGTCCGGGCTACGCAATAGAGTATGATTTTTTCGACCCCACACAATTAAAGCACACGCTGGAATCGAAGATTCTTGAAAATCTATTCTTCGCCGGGCAGGTAAATGGCACAACCGGATACGAAGAAGCTGCCGGACAAGGATTGATTGCAGGAATCAATGCAGCAATGAAAATAAAAGGCGAAAAACCATTTACCTTGAAACGCGACGAAGCATATATAGGCGTACTCATCGACGACCTTGTCACCAAAGGAGTGGACGAACCTTACAGAATGTTCACTTCGCGTGCCGAGTACAGAATATTGTTACGCGAGGACGACGCCGACATGCGCCTGACAAAAAAGTCGTATGCCATAGGCCTTGCCGACCAAGAGCGTTACGACAGAGTGTGCCGCAAAGAGGAACTCATGCAGCAATTAATAAATTTCATTGAAGAATTTTCCATTAAGCCCAACCTTATAAACCCCGCACTCGAAGAGCTTGGCACTACCCCACTGTCACATGGTTGTAAACTTGTGTCACTGATAGAACGTCCGCAAATTGGAATTACAAGCATCGCAAAACACATAAAAGCCTTAAACGAAAAATTGGAGGCACTTGGTGACGACCGCGATGAAATTGCCGAGGCAGTAGAGATACAATTAAAATACAAAGGTTACATAGAGCGCGAAAGAGAACTTGCCGAAAAAATGAACCGTATGGAAAATATACGCATCAAGGGAAAGTTCAACTACAACGAGCTGCAATCGCTATCGACCGAGGCCCGACAAAAACTCACAGCCATAGACCCGGAAACATTGGCACAAGCGAGCCGCATCCCCGGAGTATCACCAAGCGACATAAACGCACTGCTGATACTTGCACAAAGATAAAATTGTTTCACGTGGAACACTTCTACTTTAAACAAAACCACAAAGTTAATCGACCCCAATAAAAAGCAAAAGCAATGAACAAAGAACTGCTATTAAAAAACCTGCGTTCAATTCCGGACTTTCCAATCCCCGGAATTCTTTTCAGAGACGTTACCTCGCTATTCAAAAATGCCGAGTGCCTGAAAGAGCTCATCGACACTCTATACGAAATGTACAAAGATTGCGGAATAACCAAAGTTGTAGGAATTGAATCGCGAGGATTCATAATGGGTGCTGCGCTCGCCACCAGACTGGGCGCAGGGTTTGTTCCCGTACGTAAGCCCGGCAAGTTACCGGCCGAAACAATAAGCGAAAGTTACAGCAAGGAGTATGGCACAGACACCATAGAGATACACAAGGACGCAATAGAAGAGGGCGACGTTGTACTGTTGCACGACGACCTTCTTGCAACCGGTGGAACTATGCTTGCGACATACAACCTTATAAAAAAGATGAACCCCGGAAAAGTGATGATAAACTTCATCATAGAGCTTGAGGACCTTAAAGGAAGAGAGAAATTCCCCAAAGAGGCACAAATAGACTCGTTGCTGTTTCTGGAGGGAGAATAAAAAACAGAAGAAAAGAATGAAAAGCCGAGAGCATACAGCAAAAAATGATTATGTAAAGAGCATCGTAAATAATTTGCCTGATGCTCCCGGTTGCTATCAATACCTGAACGAAGAGGGAACAATAATATATGTAGGCAAGGCGAAAAACTTGAAACGCCGCGTATCGTCATACTTCAACAAAGAGCAACAGACAATGAAGACCCGTCTGTTAGTATCGAAAATTGCAGACATAAAATACATTGTGGTAAACAGCGAAACAGATGCACTGCTGCTCGAAAATAACCTTATAAAAAAGCACAAGCCACGCTACAATGTGCTGTTGAAAGACGACAAGACCTACCCCTCAATCTGCATCACAGGAGAATATTTTCCACGTATATTCAAGACAAGAAAAATAATTCCGAGCATAGGGCGGTACTACGGGCCATACAGCAACGCCGGGGCACTTAATGCACTGCTGCAACTGATAAAAGAGATGTACCCGCTGCGCACCTGCCGCCTGAACCTGACACCCGAGACTGTCAGAAACGGCAAATTCACCCCCTGCTTAGAGTATCAAATAAAGAACTGCTGCGCACCTTGCATAGGAGCAACCTCGCACGATGAATACAGGAAATATATCGAAGAGATAAGAGATATTCTCAAAGGAGACATAAAAAAACTATCCTCGGGCATAATAGAAGAGATGAAAAACGAGGCTGCCAACCTGAATTTCGAAAAAGCACAAACACTGAAAGAAAGATACGAATTAATCGAAAAATTCAGAACACGCAGCGAAGTTGTCAGCCCCATAATATCAAATGTGGATGTATTTTCGATAGAAAGCGATGAAAAGAGCGCATTTATAAATTTCCTGCACATCACAAACGGTTGCATCAACCAAGCATTCACCATAGAATACAAAAAACGTTTAGACGAGAGCGACGAAGAACTTTTAATCATGGGCATAGTAGAGATGCGCGAAAGATTCAAAAGCAACGCACGCGAAATAATAGTGCCCGCAAACATCGACCTGCCATTAGAGGGAGTAAGCATCACAACACCACAAAAAGGAGAGAAAAAAAGACTGCTTGCACTGTCCCAACTGAACGTGAAACAATACAAGGCCGACCGTATGAAGATGGAGGAAAAACTGAATCCCGAGCAAAAGGCCACACGGCTTATGAAAGAGATTCAGCAGGAGATAAAAATGGAAAAACTCCCCCTTATAATCGAATGTTTCGACAACTCCAACATACAAGGCAGCGACGCCGTTGCCGCTTGCGTAGTGTTCAAAAAGCTAAAGCCATCGAAGAAAGATTATCGCAAATACAACATAAAAACCGTAGTCGGCCCCGACGACTACGCATCAATGAAAGAGGTAGTGCGTCGCCGTTACAAACGCGCCGTCGAAGAGGATACTCCCCTACCCCAACTGATTCTCGCCGACGGCGGAAAAGGACAAATGGAGGTTATACGCGAGGTGATAGAAGACGAACTTGGACTTGACATTACCATTGCCGGACTTGTCAAGGACGGGCGGCACAGAACATCGGAACTGATTGTAGGCAAAGATGGAGAAAGTATAGGACTGAAACAAAACAGCGCACTCTTCAGATTAATGACACAGATACAGGACGAAGTGCATCGTTTCGCAATAACCTTTCATCGCAACAAGAGAAGCAAACGCCAGATTGCATCCGAACTTGACAGCATAAAAGGCATAGGCGAAAAGACGAAACAGACACTTCTCAAACACTTTAAAAGCGTAAAAAGAATAAAAGAGGCAACCACAGAAGAACTCATTGAAACAGTAGGCGAGGCAAAAGCAAAAATATTGACCGACGCACTGAAATAAACATTTATTCTTATCTTTGTAGAAGATATAATGCACTCGCTGTAAGAAATATTGAAACAAGTTTCACATTTCTCGCTCGTTTGTTTCAATCTTTGTAGAAGATATACTGCACTCGCTGTGAGAAATATTGAAACAAGTTTCACATTTCTCGCTCGTTTGTTCGTATCTTTGCATAAGAGATAACAAAATAATTCCATAAAAACTATGAGAATACTTGTACAACGAGTAAAAAAAGCATCCGTCACCATCGAAGGTAAAATTAAATCAATGATTAACAATGGATTACTTATTTTTGTAGGGATTGAAGAAAGCGACGGCGACGAAGATATTGAATGGTTGGTGAAAAAATGCGTCAATCTGCGCATTTTTGACGACGAGCAAGGCATTATGAACAAATCCATACTCGAGAGCGCAGGCGACATACTCGCAGTAAGCCAATTTACACTTATGGCATCGACAAAGAAAGGCAACCGACCATCATACATAAAAGCCGCAAAGCCCGAAATATCTGTTCCCATATACGAGGAGTTCTGCCGCAAAATGGAGAGCGCACTGAACAAACCAATAATGACCGGTGTTTTTGGAGCAGACATGCAGGTGGAACTGATAAACGATGGTCCGGTAACAATATTCATAGACTCTAAAAACAGGGAATAAGATGACAATAAAAGAGGCACAAGAGAGGGTCGATGCTTGGATAAAAAAGTACGGAGTAAGATATTTCGACGAACTTACAAACATGGCAATACTCACCGAAGAAGTTGGCGAGGTTGCAAGAATCATGGCACGACGCTACGGCGAACAGTCGTTCAAAGAGGGTGAAAAAAGCGACCTTGGCGACGAACTTGCCGACGTATTGTGGGTAGTTATCTGCATTGCCAACCAGACGGGTACAGACCTGACAAAGGCATTGCAAAAGAATTTCGACAAAAAGACAAAAAGAGATTGCAACAGACATAACAATAATCCAAAATTGAAATAAGAATTATGAGCGAACATTGCCACTGTCACGACGAAGAACACCTTTATCATGACCATAGCTGCGAGGAGCAGAGTAAATATGAGTTTGTGCTTAACGAATATGCCGATACTCCTACCGAAGAAGAGATTGCAAGAGCTGTAAAAAAAGCCGGTGAAAAGGTTGAAAAAAACAAAAACACCGAAGTATTGAAAGAAATTTTTTCATGTCTCGACCTTACAAGCCTAAAGTGTACAGACAACGCCGAGAGCATACTTGAACTGACCGAAAAGGTGAACGAACTTGACGAAAAATACCCCGACCTGAACAACGTTG
>CAZXIQ010000119.1:0-5772 GCA_964640785.1 uncultured Bacteroidaceae bacterium
AATAAATTCACTTATTTTGTTCGGCGCTTACCTTGTATTAAATTTGCAGTATAATGCTGTATAGGGGCTACATTGATAGAACAAAATAAATAAGTGGAAGACCTTGTAAATGACCGTTGTGATAACTGAATAATTTGCAACAAATATTACATTCAAAAATAAATTTGATAATAATATGTCTGTATCATTAATAAAAAGGATAAGCAATTTGATAAGGGATAAGAAAATATCGTTTATCATAGGTGCAGGTTTCAGTAAAAATATGTCTCACCATTTTATATCATGGGAAGAACTGCTGAAACCAATGGCGGCTGAAATGTACAATATTAATGCAGATGACGATATTTTGTTGAAGCAAAAAATTGGCGAATTAGGATACTTAGGGATTGCATCGGAGTATGTAAGGAGAAAAGGCTATCATGAAGCAATAGATGTATATATTGAAGAACACACCCCGGTAATAAGGGAAGTGAAGAACGCTGATTCCTCTGAAGTGGCATACGAAGTGTTTTTAAATAGAGAAAAAATTGACGATGCGGATACCACATGCCACAGATTGTTAATGGATTTGGGGATAAGGCATATATATACTTTTAATTATGACAATTGTCTCGATATATTGGGAGAGACTCATCATTCGGAAAAGAATTTAAAAGAGATATGGGAACTGGAGCATAATTTTGAGATGTTGAAAAAAAATCATGAAGAATACAAACTGTTTATAGAAGAAATGCAACAGAATGTTATTTCAAATGAAAATCCTGATATAGGCTTCAGCAATGCAGAAAACCTCTCTGAAAAACATGCTAAGATGGTATCTGAGTACAAGGAAAAATCACGATTGCTGGATGCCTTAAGCTGCGAAGTGTGCCGAAGCAATGATAATTTAAACGAAATGGAAAGGCTCATTTGTTCCATTCAAGGGCAAATATATTCACTGCAAAGAGAGAGGGGCCGGCATTATCAGTTGGTAGCATCGTCGCACATGCTCTCTTTGACGGACGACAAACGCAATATATATAAACTTCATGGTACTCTAAGAGAACAAAATGATAGGGATTATGGGTTCGACGGCGACTGTCATTGCCAATATATAATAACATCAGAAGATTATAGCGAATACCCTCTGAAGCATGAGCCGTTTGTAAATTACATGAAAATCGCTCTGCTGAAAGGGGCCTTCTGCATTGTCGGCTTTTCATGTGACGACCCTAATTTCCTCTCATGGATTTCATGGGTAAAAGATGTTGTGGACAAAAATCCAGAAATCAAACGCGAATTGAGACAAAAAGAGTCTGCCCGATTCTTTTATATCCACTCGGGGGCAGAGGCACTAACTGCTGACAAGAGACTGCTTTTAAAGAATCATTATATTGAATTTGTGAACTTGAGTAGCATCTATCCGGACAAGAAAGGACACAAGGAACAAATAATTGAATTTTTAACGGATATCACCCCGACAACCAGCCAGTTTCCTCGGATAAAGAGAGCGTGGAACAATGTGAACAAGGCATTATCATCGTTTGATAATAAGGTGAAGATGAATATTGACGAACAGGCCGATGACATCGATTATATATACAATGTACAAAATGCCAACAGTGTTTCGACGCAATACAGTTTGGAGCACTTCAATAGGGAACATGTGCTTATCAAACTGTTTAAAGACAAGGCGATGATTCCTGAATTAGGAATGAAACTTGTCTATTCTGCTTTGAACGAAGAAAAACTTTTGTTGTCTCATTATTTTGCAGGGCAGGAAATAACCGCTTTGTTGGGCAAATGCAGCGGTGAATTACAGAAGAGGTTCAGACAGTTGCATTGCAAAGGTCTTGTCCTTGAGAACAAACAGGCTGAACTTTCTTCGTTTACCAACGTCGATAAACATTTGATTGTATGGAACAAATTGTTGAATTTGGACTTTAAAGGTGCGAAAAAAGAGATAAGGGCATGGAATACGAACATCAGAAAACCAATAGAACAGCTTAAAAAAATACAATTTGAAGCTATTTTCAATGATGTTGATAACAAGAAACTTTTAGAACTTACAAACCCCGACAATTACAGTTCCTCACACGATTATTTGAACGCACTGACCTTGATACCGCGTATAAACAGGTGTTTTGTATTCGATAAAAATGGAGGAATGAGAAATTCCCTGGATTTTCACGAAGAGGTTATGCAACTGAAGAATGAGTGCAACTATCTCTATTCTTTTGAAGAGACAATAGACAAACTTGTCGAGTCGATAGACAAAAAGGTAAAAACCACACACTCGCGAAAAAGAGCATACTCTTTCGGTAAAGATGATACCACATATAAAGAGGCATTTAAGGTGCTTAGCGTTTTCTTTGACTTGGCTGTACCGCTGTATATAAGGAGTATGATACTTTTCCCAAAGCACAAATGGGAGTCGGTCTTTAATGTACTATATGAAGATTATCCCTATCCGTGTCTTTTCTATACCCTTCAATACAATGATAGGGAACTTACCCGAGAAATAAGCGAAAAGATACTATACAGCAACAAACTGTATGAAAAACTTCCGGGCATAGTGACGAGTATGTTTACCGCATTGCAACAAGAGGAATGTCCCACGGAATTCAAGGATAGTATTATGGTCTCTCTTCCTGTCCTGCTTCGTGGGGTAGACGCCTCGCTGTGGAACGAAGATTTTAAGTTGTTTTACAACAATCTTCAGTCTGTAAAAAAAAGATACAATGATCTGAACTATTCTCATGAAATTTTTTATAAATTGCTTTCTGTTGGGTTGTCGCTAACCGCCGACAAAAAGTTCAGACTGGATGTAATATCCGACGCGCTGAAAAAGAGGGAAACGATAGGCCATTATGAGAATTTTATAATCATTGAGGCTAAGGCGAAACTTACGAAAGAGGATTTTTGCTGTCATGCTGAATTTGACAAAATATCAGAGAACTACAAGTGGCTATGCGATAATGCAAACAAGCCTGTACACACGTATGTGTTGCTGAACCTCATTGATTTTTTTGACAAGGGGAGTGTCCTTGAGTCTTTGGAGAAAATTTCTTTGGAGTTTGTAAAGTCGGATTGCGTACTTATGAAAGCCCTACCATATTATTTGCCGCGGGAGTCGGCTTTGAGGAGTCGATTAAAGGAGTTTGTTTTAGAATCAAAATACTTATGGAGTAACGGCATAACTAAAGGTGGTGTAGGATTCGGAGGTTCGTTACTTGAGATTGCATATATATTGGAATATATGAATTTTGACAACGAAGAATTCTGTCGAATATTTGACAGAATGTCACACTCTTTCTATCAAATAAAGGAATATTGCTACAAGGAAAGAAGTAGTGGTGCAATGTTTTTCCAGCATTGCTTCGCTCGGTTGTTGTATGAAATGCACAGATTCATTGTGAAGGCTCAAACAATTGGGTTCAAGCACGAAAAAATGGATGTCTTGTTAGAGGAGGTATCAAGTCTGATTATCAGTATTTCTTCAAATGGTAGCAGGAGTATAACTGAAATGATTATCAAGGATGATACGACAGATGCCATTAAATTGCTACTAGAAGTGCCGAAAGAGAAACTTTTTGAAAAGCATAAGACTGACTATATATTGATTGCAAACAGAATCATACTAAAGGATTCCGATTCATTGGATAATTGTATTAGACATTATTCATGGATAATCGGCAAATATAAATCTACAATAGACATAAGCACTTTCAGGCCGCTCTCCGAAGCTATATTGGATACATACAAGCCATATTTTTGCAACAATGCCATATGGGACGTTGACTGTGCCGAAAAGACTGTTTTTGAAGAATCGCTGATTGTGTTATACTCGGTAATAAAGGAATGGGGGGTATGCGATGACTTTTGGGATAATTACAAGCCGCGTTATTACAAGTGAATTTGAAAAAAATTGTTGAATATACAACTATTGTTTCCCGAATATTCGTATATATTCTTGTTCGAAATTAGGTGTGAATATATCTTTTCCTATTGTTGCAAGCACCTCTTCTATGCTCCAGAATCGTCCTCCGTCAAGTTCGTCGCTTGGTTTTATTTCTCCGTTGTATGTGGCGTCAAAAACATGGACAAGTTCTTTTTCGCGTTCACTCTCAAATACGTATCGTTGTAAAAAGCGGGGTTTGATGTCGGTAATTCCTAACTCTTCGCGTATCTCGCGAAGAAGTGCTGTCTCTGTTGTTTCGCCATAGTCAATGTGTCCGCCAACGGCTGTGTCCCATTTTCCCGGTTGAATATCTTTCCATAATGGTCGTTGTTGCAGATATATGCGGCCTTCTGTGTCGAAGAGGTGGAGATGGACTACCGGATGCAACAATTTGCTGCCATTGTGGCATTGGCCTCTTGTGGCACTTGCTATTGTGTTTCCTTGTTCATCGACTATGGGGAATATCTCTTCGTTGTTGTCGTGTTTCATGTTGCAGATGGCTCAAGATTAGTTTTTTTCTTCGGGCGGGGTGGGGTAGGCTTTTCCCTGCTCTAATACTTCGACGGCTTTAAGTACTGTGGGGTCGAATGTGTTTATGTATTTTACATGTTCAAGCATTCCCTGAATGTCGTATATGATGTTTGCATATATGGAACGTTCTATGAGTCTGCGCGACTTCATTATGTGGTTGTATCGGCGTTTGAGGCCTTTGCTTTCGGCGTATGAAACAAATTCGTCGAGCAGTGGTTGTGTTTGCAGGTGGGCCAGCATTGTTTCCCATGTGTCGTAGTTGGAAAGTTCTTTGCGGTGGGCATCGCTGTATCGCAGACAGTATTGTGTTATCAGTCGGCGCGATATTGCTTGGCTGTAATATGATGTTACATCTGTGGTGTCCGAGGATACAAAAATGTCGGGCATAATGCCGCCTCCGCCGTAGACGGTGCGTCCTAAACGGGTTTTGTATACAAGGCTGTCATTTTGGTGTATGCTGTCTTGTGAAAAAAACTCTCCTCGTTCGTAGCGATTGACAATGTCCATTTCGTAGTTCTTGTCGTCGCCCTTGTCGTATGGCTTTTGTATGCAGCGTCCCGAGGGGGTGTAGTAGCGTGCTATTGTCAGACGCACTGCCGACCCGTCGCTGAATTCAAATGGTTGTTGCACAAGGCCTTTGCCGAATGTGCGGCGGCCAATGATTGTGCCTCGGTCGTTGTCCTGAATGGTGCCGGCGAAAATTTCGCTTGCCGATGCAGATGCTTCGTCGGTAAGTACTACCAATGGGGTGTTCATGAAGTTGCCGTTGCCGTTGGCATATTCTACAACTTTGGGGTGATTTTTGCCTTCGGTGTATACAATCATGTCGCCCTTTTGCAGAAATTCGTTTGCCATCTGAAGGGCGATGCCCATCCAGCCGCCACCATTGCCTCTGAGGTCGATGATTATGCCGTCGCATCCTCTGAATTGGAAACGTGCGAGTGCTATTATAAGTTCAGCGAAGGTATTTTCGGCGAAACGGTCTACTTGAACGTATCCCCATTTGTTGTTTATGATGTATGCTGCTTCGATGCTTTGCAGTGGAATGTTGTCGCGGATAATGGAAAATGATAGCAACTCTTTTTCGCCGTATCGTTTTATTCCCAATTTTACCTCTGTGTCTTTGGGGCCTTTCAGACGTTTCATTGCCTCGTCGTTGGTGCATATTTTACCCACGAAAAGTGTGTCGTTTATTGTTACTATGCGGTCGCCGGGCATCAGTCCCACCTTTTCTGATGGGCCTTTGCGGATTACTTCGTTTATATGTATTGTGTCGTCCTGTATGATGAATTTGATGCCTA
>CAZXIQ010000120.1:0-5766 GCA_964640785.1 uncultured Bacteroidaceae bacterium
TTGTTACTTTTAAAAACAGACAAAGGTTAAGGAGTTGTTTAAGAAACGGCTTGAATTTTCATTAAAAATTTTAAAAGCTGTTTGCTTGGCTGTTCGTTTATATTCAAAGATTCCGGTTTTTCTATTTTTCATGAAAATAGAGCCGTTTGCTAAAAGAATTTTTAAAATTGCACAACTTGTATTATCTTAGCACATGATAAACAGAAAGAATGATGTTTGCCATTTGTCGCTACATATTATTTTTGTTACTCTTGTTGCTTTTGCAAACGTCATGCAACGAGCCGTCTCGTTTTGTGCTGTCGGGGCAGCAGAGCGATTCTTTGTATCGTTGTGCCAATGAGGCGAAATTCATAAGCAAAGATATGTTGGCCGAGTTTACTACCGGTTCACGTGTCGCATCCGAGGAGCGGTTTTCTGTTTTTGGAGCTAATGTAGATGCGTATGTTGCACTTATGAATATGGATTATGATAGGTCGCGCGCGTTATATGACAGTGTAATTTCTGTTGCACGTGACGAACTTGACCGTCTGGAGGCAAACATAGGCATGATGCGTCTGTGCAACAGAGTTTCGGCAAATGGAGAGTATTACGACTATCGGGCAAATGCCCAACGTTCGATGCGTCGCATAAATTCGGAAAGCATGGCTCTTTCATCTTCTCATAAAGAGCGTTTAAATATGCTGGAACTTGATTATCATATTGTCTCGGCAAATTATTTTGCTGCATTGGGACTTTACGACGAGTATAAAGAAAGTGCCGATACTGTGGTAAAAAGGCTCTCGCAGGTAACCGACTCGGCAACAATGCTATATGCGGGTCTTGTGACCGGTGCGACACGCAATAAGACATTGAGCGAACGTTTTTCGTCGCTCTATCGCGGTGTAACTCGCAGCGGAGAGTATAATTGGCTTTCGGGGCATTATAAATTGATGCTTGCCATGATGTTGCGCGAGAAACTTTTTGCCGACTCCATACAAAAACTATCGCCGGGACGTCTCGCGCGTTTGAATAGTGAAAAGCTGCCGCTCAACGAATTGCCAAGCCTGCTGGTTGAAAAAGCAGTCAAGGATTTCGATGATTATGGCGACAGATACATGGTAATTAAAAGTCTGGCCGTGCTTGCCTCGTGTCATGTGTATAATGGCAAATATGATGATGCTCTTGCTGTTTGTAATATAGCTCTCGACTCGGTAAATAGTTATTATGGAAAATATTATGGCGATGCTGACACATTGCCGCCTTATACACTTTTTCAATCGGAAGACTCGCTTGAACTTAGGCGTATGGCACTCTCGGGTGTTGTGAATATTCCCGAGTGCATGCTGTTGATAAGAAATGAAATTTCGTGTGCCTATGCTGCGCTTGGCGATAAAGAGGCGTCGGACATGAATCGCAACAGCTATCTTGATCTGTTGCGCGTTACTCGTCAGAACAGAGAGGTCGAGAGCCGTTTGCAGACAACGGCACGCAATGCGCGGCAAATGTTGCAGTGGGCAATAGTATTATCGGTTCTTATCGTTGTTTCAATTATTGCATCAATAGTATTGGTGCGTCGTTGGCGTGCGCTAAACAAGCGTTACGAGACAATACTCATGGGGTTGTTGAGGCTCTGCCACGAATTGGCAGTGTTCCCTGTAAATTGCGAATTTACCGATGAAAAGGATGTTGATAAAAACCTTACATTGTTGTTGCGTAACTCTCTCTCTGCTGTCATTTGTGACATAGAGGATGTTATTATATTTTCCGAAGAGGCTTCCGCGATGCCCGGTGATTTTTTGTTGCGCACTGTTTCGGATGGTACAAAAGAGTATTTGCGCATTGTTTCGCCGGCGAAACTCGGCGACGAACAACGAACCTTTGTCGAGCTTGTGTTGCCCTATATCAGGGTGGCCAAGAGCGAAACTGAACGCTTGGCGGCCATGGGTGACGAGCGCATACGTCTGGAAGAACTCAATCTTTCCTATGCTCTTAATCTTGCCGAACATAAAAGAGAGAATGTCCTTAAACGTGCATCGCTATCTGTGGCAAACGGCATAAGGCCTTATATGGACAGATTGGCCAACGAACTTAGGATGCTGGCCTCGCCCGACGCTTCAGGTGCGTCTGCAGCCCGACGCCTTGCTTATGTGGCCGAACTTACCGATAAAATAGAAGAGTATAATACTATTCTCGAACGTTGGATAAAATTGCGTCGCGGGGAACTTAGTCTTACCATCGGAAATTTTGCTTTGCAAGAACTGTTTGATATTATTGCCAAAGGGGAGCAGGCGTTTGCGATGAAAGGTCTTGCCTTGACTGTCACTCCAACAGATGCAATCGTTAAGGCCGATAAGGCTCTTACACTGTTCATGATAAACACTCTTACTGAAAATGCTGCAAAATTCACTCCTGCTGGCGGGGTTGTGGAACTTTCTGCCGAAGAGAAAAGCGATTGTGTCGAGGTTGCCGTAAAGGATAGCGGTGTAGGGCTTTCGGCCGAGGATGTACGTCTTATTCTCGACGAAAAGGTGTATGATGCCTCTTGTATAGGGCGTGCCGGCAGTGCCGAAATACTTAAAAACAAGGGCAGTGGCTTTGGGCTTATGAATTGTAAGGGTATTATAGAAAAATATAAAAAGACCGATGCGCTTTTTTCTGCTTGCAGCATGAATATAGAGAGTAGGCAAGGCTCGGGCAGCCGTTTCTCTTTCCGTCTGCCCAAGGGTGTGTTGCGCACTATTATGATACTTTTAATCTCTTTACCCGCGTCGCTTTTTGCTGCCGATGAATTGAAATGTGTAACCTTGCTCGCCGATTCTGTATATCTTTCCAATGTCGATGGCGATTATTCTCGTACGTTGCATTACGCTCGCCGTGTGATGGACGAATTGAACGCTTTTTATCGCGAAAATGGTGGCAAGGGTGATACTTTGACACTCTATGGGTATGGCGAGGCTGCCGAGTCGAAATGGTGGCGCGAGGGCTTTTCGGCCGACTCTCTTGTCGAGGATGTTTTTTACAATATGTTGGATGTAAGAAATGAGGCGGCCGTTGCATTGCTTGCCTTGCAACAGTGGGACGACTATCGTTATAATAATAATGCTTATACTTCGCTCTATCGTTTGGTTCACGAGGATAAAGAGCTTGAGACATACTACGTCGGGTTGCGCCACATTGCCAATGTTCGGCAGGCAACGGTTGTGCTATGCTTGGCTCTACTTTTGATACTTGTCGCTGCCTCGTTGCTCTACTATTTTAAGAATTGTGTCATCAACAGGATGAATCTGTATATAGCGCTCGAGGTTAATAGACGTTTGTTGAAAAAGATAAACGGTGCGCCTCTCGATGCTTTGCGTTTGGTAACCATTTTTGCCGAAGAATTGCTTGCTGCAACGAACGAGCCTTTCCGTATTTCCGCAGTGCGTGTGGAGTTCCATGATGCTGTGCGTGCCGAGCCTGCAAAAGCCACTGCCGGCATCTCTGCAAACGATGAAAAAATGGAATTTTTGCTTGAACAGGCATATAAAAAATTGTCTCCAACGGTATCTTCCGATGGTAAAGTGATTGCGCTGCCTCTGCTTGTCTCGGGTGGCGATGGAAGCAGATGTGTGGGGGCGATGGTACTCGAAGGCGAGACGCGTATTTCGGCTAATGAAAGAATGACACTTGAAATAATTGCCGGATATGTGGCGTCGGTGGGCTATCATGCAACGGTTGATATGGCCCGTGAGTATCGCAACTTCGACGAACTTGTCGAGGAGAGCGAACGTATAAGATACGAGGAAAATATGTTGCATGTACAGAATCAAGTGATGGATAATTGTCTTTCCATGATAAAGCACGAGACAATATATTACCCTAACCGCATACGCGAACTTGTGGGGCGTATAATAAAGAGTGAGAATGGCGAAAAGGTTGGTGATGAAAAAATCGTTGCCATGCGCGAACTGATGGATTATTACAGTTCGGTCTATGGAATACTTACCACATGCGCAGCCAATCAGTTGAGCGATGCTGTCTTTTTGCCGCGACGCACGCCGTTTGATGAGGTTGTTGCCGAGTGCGTGGCTTTTGCAAGGCGGCGTGCCAAGCGTAACGGTCTCTCATTGACAATAGATTATGTTGCTTGCAATGAGCATTTTCATGGCGACAAAGAGCTTGTCTGTTTCCTTATGGAGTCGTTGCTCGAAGAGCTTATTGCCATAAAACTCGATGGAATACTTTCTATTCGTGCAGTGGTTCGTGAAGAGACACTTCTTGTTGAACTGCTCGACACTCGTATCCATTTAGACGATGAAACAATGGCATCTATGTTTGTACCGTCGGCTCTTAATCTTGCCGCCGACGGTAAGGGTGTTGCCGGAACCGGATTTCTTGTGGCAAAAGAGATTGTAAGAATACACGAAGATTATATGGGGCTTTATGGTGGACGTATGGAGGCTGTTGCTCACGAGGCCGGTACTTTGATACGTTTCACATTGCCGAAATAAAATTATAGAATTATGGAAAATAAATTCAATGTAATAATTGTAGAGGATGCCAAGCTCGAACTAAAAGGCACCGAAGAGATATTTCGCAGCGAAATTCCCGAAGCGTGCATCATTGGTACTGCCATGAACGAGGGCGAGTTGTGGCCTCTTATGGAGCGACAACAGCCCGACCTGTTGTTGCTCGACCTTGGCTTGGGTGGTTCAACAACTGTTGGTGTGGAAATTTGTGCCAAAATGAAAAGGCTTTACAAAGATGTTAAGGTGTTGATATTTACCGGGGAACTTTTAAACGAGAAACTGTGGGTTGATGTGCTCGACGCAGGTGCCGACGGTATTGTGCTTAAGACCGGTGAACTGCTTACAAAATATGAGATTCGTAATGTGATGTCAGGTAAACGCTTTGTGTTTAACCAGCCTATCCTTGAAAAGATTGTGCATCGTTTCCGCGAAGAGGTTCTGCGCGATCATTTCTATCGTCGTTCCGTCATTGAGTATGATATTGACCGTTACGACGAATGTTTTTTGAAACATCTTGCGTTGGGATACACAAAAGAGATGATAGCAAACCTTAAAAGTATGCCTTTTGGTGTAAAATCGCTCGAAAAGCGTCAGGCCGACCTTATCGCCCGGCTTTTCCCCGAGGGCGAGCAGCGTGGAATAAATGTTACGCGTCTTGTGGTGCGTGCAATAGAATTGCATCTTATTGATGTTGAAAATCTTGAGGCCGATGAGTAGCAGGGGAGTAAATAACTTGCCGGTAATATTGTATAGTTGCATGCTGCTTGCTGTGTGGCTCTATTCATGGACGAGGTCTGTGGTAGCGTTGTTCTGCGGTGAGACAACAGAAATGTTGCTTGCCTCGTCGGATGGTGTGCGTTGGTTTTTGCGCTCTTCTGTCGATAGTGTGGGGCATTTGCCGTGGGCCGAAATAGTTATTATGTTGATGTGTAGCGGAGTGTTGTGGTCGTGTGGCTTTTTTCCTTCTGTTGCCCGTATGTTGCGTGGCGAGACATCTATGCGTATGCGTCGCGCACTGTGGTCATCGCTTGTGGCGGGTGTGATAATGCTTATATTGTTGCTTTTTGCAACGCTCTATCCGTTAAATGTTTTTAGAAGTGTGTCGGGAACTTTTGCCTCGTCGCCTATGGCCGACGGGTGGCCTTTGGTGCTTTTTATTGTACTCTTCTTTTTCTCGGCTGTATTTGGCGTTGTGGGTGGAGCTTTCAGGGGTGTGAATGATATTATAGAGGCTGTCTCTTCACGTATAAAGTTTCATACTTGTTCTTTGGTTGCACTT
>CAZXIQ010000121.1:0-5726 GCA_964640785.1 uncultured Bacteroidaceae bacterium
GCCCATGGACGACTGTCCCAATGGGCGCACAGCATGACACGTTTTTTCTTCTCGGGCTGAAATTGCGCCACAATGTTACGCGCCTGCAACTTTGTACCGTCGTAAGCAACAAGTTCCACATGTTGGCAGACAACCTCGGCGCCGTAGCTTTTGAGCTTATTTTCAAGAAAATCGCCACATGCACGATGCTCTTCGCTGTTAGGGACACGGGGGCCGAATTTCACCTGAGCATCGACAAAGGCATACGCGCTGTCAGCGTCGAAACGGGGCAGTTGCACTGCTGACTTTTCTTGTGCATCAGATGCCGGAGCGGAACTTTGAACAGAGCCGCCGCACGACGCGGCAAAAAGCATCGAAAATAGCGCGAGCGGGTATATTAAAAATTTTATCATCTGTTCAATTTCCAAGTTGAGCCATCTTTTGTATCTTTTATCTCAAAGCCAAGCGCAGCAAGTTCGTCGCGAATCTTGTCGCTGGTTGCCCAATCTTTGTTTGCCTTTGCAACGAGACGTTGTTCGAGCAACATGTCCACAACCTTGCCGAATGCCTCTTCGCGACCACCTGACGAGCCTTTCTCTTCTTTGAGGCCAAGAATGTCGAACATGAAAAGTGTGAATGTCTCTTTAAGTTCGGCAAGGTCGGCGGCAGAGATTGTTGCCTTTTTGTCGGCAATTTGATTTATTGCACGCGATGCGTCGAACAGATGCGATATTACAAGCGCAGTGTTCATGTCGTCGTTCATTGCATCGTAACATTTTGCACGCAACGATGATACTTCGACTGTTGTTTCGCCACCGGCGGCGAGGTTATTAAGTGTCTTCAAGGCATCGAGCAAACGCTGCAACCCCTTCTCGGATGCCTGCAAAGCGTCGTTGCTGAAGTCTACCGTGCTGCGATAGTGTGCCTGAAGGATGAAGAAACGTATGGTCATGGGCGAGTATGCCTGTGCCAGCAGTTTGTGTGTACCCTCGAAGAATTCCGACAGTGTGATGAAGTTGCCGAGTGATTTTCCCATCTTGGTACCGTTGATGGTTATCATATTGTTGTGCATCCAATATTTCACAACCTGATGACCCATGGCTGCAACACCCTGAGCAATCTCACATTCGTGATGAGGGAAGATGAGGTCCATTCCTCCGCCGTGAATGTCGAACTCCTCGCCAAGATATTTGCGTCCCATTGCTGTACACTCGCAGTGCCATCCGGGGAATCCGTCGCTCCAAGGTGACGGCCAACGCATAATATGTTCGGGCTGAGCACATTTCCACAGGGCAAAGTCGGCGGGATTGCGTTTCTCGCTCTGTCCGTCAAGTTCGCGGGTGGTGTTGAGGACATCCTCGAGGTTACGTCCCGATAGAATGCCATAGTGGTGAGCCTTGTCATATTTTGCAACATCGAAATATACCGACCCTTCGCTGACGTATGCAAAGCCATTATCGAGTATCTCTTTCACAAGCTCTATCTGCTCTATAATGTGTCCCGAGGCGTGTGGCTCTATGCTGGGCGGCAGCACATTAAGCTCCTCCATTGCCTTGTGGTAGCGCAGTGTGTAGTACTGCACGACTTCCATTGGTTCAAGCTGTTCCAGACGGGCTTTTTTGGCAATTTTATCCTCGCCCTCGTCTGCGTCGTGTTCAAGATGGCCAACATCGGTAATATTGCGCACGTATCTTACCTTATAGCCTAAATTGGTAAGGTACCTGAAGAGTACGTCGAAAGTGATTGCGGGACGGGCGTGTCCAAGATGCGCGTCGCCGTACACGGTGGGGCCGCACACATAAAGTCCTACATTGGGAGCGTGCAGTGGTACAAACTCCTCTTTTTTACGCGTGAGCGTATTATATATCATAAATTTGTTCTCCATAGAAAATATATTTATCTGTTAAATTATTATTGTCATTTGTTACTTGCTGCGGGCATTATAGGATAGAGCAACCCTTGATAGCTTGAAAGTTTCGCCTTTGCCGAGCCGAAATTCAGTGTAAGGTCGAGCAGTATGGGCAGTTTATTTTCATCATCGGTTACATGAAAATTTATAATGCTGCGCTCGCGTCCCTTTTTGTCATATTCGACAAGAGAAACTTTTATGCAGTTGTATTTTATATCTTTATCGCTTTCCGAGACTATTTTTCCGCGATATATGAGATATTGCGGTTCGATGCGTTTACCTGTTGCCACCGGGTAGGATAGCCGCTGCCCCACCTTCATGGAACTGAAGTCTATGGTACGTGCGTATGCAAGCAGGCTCATCATGTCGTAAACAGGTGTAGCACTATAATCTGTGCGTGTTTGTACATTTTCCTTGTCGCGGCGGTAGCTTTGACTTATTTTTATGCTGTCGGGGTTGCTGTAATCGTACCATACTTGATTAAGGTAGTAGCGTTTGCCCTCTTCGGATGCCTTGCGATAGTATATGGGACGCATGTCCGGTGTAAAGACGGTTGTCAATGTGTCGCGCATCTTGAAAAATTTGTCGGCACGGCTGTTGGTGCTGCTCAGCAATGACATTGACATTGCTTTTTTGCCATCGAACAGTGTGTCGCGTATTATAAGGCTGGCGTTTCCGGCGCGCACCCACACGAATTTCCAATTGAAGTAGAGGTTGCATTTTAATGTCTCGCCTGCCTTGAAAGCCGGTGCGGTTTTTATTATTGGGTTCTGCGCCCCCACCGTCTGCAATACAAAAAACATTGCAAGGACAAGAGGCAGAGATATTTTTATTGACTTTTTCATTATCATTTAAATTTACGTTCGGCGTTTCTGTTGCGTTTAACGCGCTCTCTATCGGGTTTTTGTTTTGTTATTTCAAGAGGTTTCTGACGTTCGGGCGGCATATTTATGTTCCAATCATCTTGGTCGTACTCGAACATTGCGCGCAGTTCCAACATACGGGAGTAGTAATATACTTTTTCGGGCTGTTGCTTATTCTCGTAGTTTCCGGTGTCCCATATTCCGTTACCATTGTCGTCCATGAAAAGACGCAGATAATACTTACCGGGAGTAACAAAAAAGAATGTGCAACGATTGTTTTCTGTCTTTTGGCTTGCAACAGGAAGGCCGCTGTTGTTGAGTAGCTCAACTACTGCATGATTGTCTGTCCCGGGGATATTGAGACGCAGGGTTGCATATTCGTCGAGCGAACGGAACTTCAGTGTCTGTTCGAAACGTTTCGATGCGCTGCCGTATAATCCTTCGAATGCAGCAGAGTCTATTTCTATTTTATACTCTTTTTCGGGGCGCCACTCGGCGTAGACTATATATTCGCGTATATTATCGGGGGATTGACGGAACACATAGGGTATAGCATGTTTCACCGAGTCGATAACCTGATAAAGGTGTATGGACGAGGTGTCTATGCGGCTCAATGGCTCGGCGAAATAGAGTTTAAAATCGCGGTTCACATCCATGGAGAAGGAGCCGCGGGTGTTCACATCGAGTGACGGCACCGGGGGGGTGTACTTGGGCGGATTATTTTTGTCGTAATTTTTTTTACGACGCGCCTCTTTGAGAAACTCTTTTTCACGCTCTTCGAACATTTTTTTCTCTTCGGCGAGTATCTTTGCGCGGCTCTTGCGCGGCACAAGTCTTAATGTGTCGGCACGGGGAACATATTTTTCTGTCGAGTCGGGAGCATTGTATGTAACCTCGACAGTAAGTGTATCTCTATAATATACCAAACTATCCTTAAGCCAATATGTCAATGTGTCTTTTGTAACATTGCTCTCTACAACGAACGCGTCGGAGGAGTCAAAGTCGAGACCGCGCACAAGTGGTAATGTGTCGAGCGGTTCGGCAAAAAAGAGTTTGAAAATATTGTGTTTGTCGCGAGGATTTTTCACAAGGTATTGTTGCCTTAATGGAACATTAAAGGCGCGCAATACTATGTCGTCGGGGCGTAAACGTGTGTATGCCACTCGCATAACCGTATCGACAGTGATACTGTCGTGCCAAACTGTGTCGTTGCGCCAAGCGGGGGTTGCAAAAGGCACAACCAATGAATCGAGGAATGCTATCTTTTCGCTCTTTTGGTCGAAACGATAGTTCCCGTTTGCGTCGGCAAGGGCGTATATGCGATATTTTCCGGGAGCTACGCCGCGCAAGGCGAAACGTCCGCGACTATCTGTGCGCGATATGCGCTCAAAGGGTTTCTTTACAAACATACTGTCAGAATGGTCGCTGTGCAGTCCAACGAGTATACCTTTTATCGGTTCAAGATTGGATGCCTCGAGTACCGTTCCCGATACTCCGAGAGTATCAACATTGTCGCCGGTGGAAAAGACAAACGAAAAAGCCTCTAAAGGATTGCCTTCATTGTTATCGACAATGGCATCGTTAAAGTCTATTGTGTATGTGGTAGAAGGTTTCAGGGTGTCGAAAAGTTCTACGGTTATACGTTTGCCGTTTACTTTTATTTCGGGCTGTTGCATCTGCGGAGGCGATACAACAATCTTTTCATAAGCATTTTGCAGCTTTATATATTCATCAAATTCAAGGACTATCTTATTTCCCTTGACATTTAACGCATTAGCTTGCGGAGTTGAGGTAAGAAACACCGGCGATGCCTCATCATAGGGGCCACCGTCGGGCGTACCCATGCTCGCACATGCTGCCAAGAGCAACAACATTGTATATATGGCGATATTTTTAACGGACATCTTTTTAAAAGGTGGTTTTTATTTATAATTATTTTTAATACAGATTTTCACCGGGGCACAGAAAAGTTTACTGCTTTTCATTCATGGCGAGCAATTCGTTTAAATAATCGCGGCTGTTGCTGAGGCGCGGTACTTTATGCTGACCACCTAACTTGCCTTTGCTCTTGAGCCAATCGTTGAAAAGATTTTCGCGTGCGGCAACCACTTCGAGTGCCTGTAATGTTATATCCTTGTAACGTTTGGCCTCGTAGTCCGAGTTTATCTGTTGCAGCGAGCTGTCGAGTACCCGGGCAAAATGTTCGAGCGAATCGGGCTGTTGCGAAAATTCTATAAGCCATTGGTGGCGGCAGCGTGCATTGGCATCCATATATACGGGAGCGGCTGTGTAGTCGGTAATTTGAGCGCCGGTGGCTGCACAGGCTTGCGCAAGTCCTTGTTCGGCATTATCGACTATCAGTTCTTCTCCAAACGCATTTATGAAGTGTTTGGTTCGACCGGTTATTACAAATTTATATGGGTCTTTGCTTGTGAAACGCACTGTGTCGCCTATCATGTAACGCCACAGTCCGCATGCGGTGCTTATGAGCATCGCATAGTTGCGACCAACCTCTACGTCCCACAAAGGCACGGCCTTGGGCGAGGGTGAGTCAAGCTCGCCGAAAGGTATAAATTCGTAGAATACTCCGTAGTCTATCATCAGCAGCATCGAAGGGTCGGAAAAATCATTCTGTATACCAAAGAATCCTTCACTTGCATTGTATGTTTCAAGATAGTGCATGTTGGGATTTTTTATAAGCTGGTGATACTGCTCGCGATAGGGTGTAAAGGCCACTCCTCCATGGAAAAAGACTTCGAGATTAGGCCATACTTCGTCTATGCTTTTTTTACCTGTAATATCGAGCATGTGCTTGAGTACTGCCATCATCCACGAGGGCACACCCGAGATATTTGTGACATTGTTTTTACATGTGGTACGTGCTATTTTGTCCATCTTCTCCTCAAAATCGCTGAGAAGCGCAATCTTTTTTCCGGGCACGCGCACCAGATTGACAAGAGGCATTATATTTTCTA
>CAZXIQ010000122.1:0-5705 GCA_964640785.1 uncultured Bacteroidaceae bacterium
TACAATAGATAATTATGATAATAATAAAATAAAAATAAAAATTAATAACGCGCGTGTAGCACCCTTCTAAGCTGGGTGCCGATTGGGGTAGCCAACGAGTGAAAGGCCTGTCGGTGTATGCAATAATAAAGGATGCGCTGATGAAACCTTTCAAAAGTGATGATGTTGCCCAGAAAAAGGTGGAAACGTCGTTGATAGAGCAATTTATTTACCCCAAATTGGGTCCCGGACAACTATGGGAAATTGTTGCCGAGGATGTTCGTGCAATGGGTGGCGAGGTTAATATGTTACACGAGGTCAGGGGCATAAACGTCTCTAACGGGCGCATAGTGTCGGTCGATTATCATGCTCCCAACGGCAGAATCATAAACATGCCCTGCGACTATCTGTTCTCGACAATGCCTATAAAAAATCTGGTACACTCGTTAATGGGAATAGATGTGCCCGACGATGTGTACCGCATAGCCAAGGAACTGCCTTATCGCGATTTTATCACAGTGGGGCTGCTGCTCGACAAGATGAAAATAAAAAACGAGACAAAGATAAAAACCTATGCAGACCGTGTGCCCGATACATGGATATATATACAGGAGCGCGATGTTGAGGTAGGGCGTTTGCAGATATTCAATAATTGGTCGCCCTATCTTGTCGAGGACTATGAAAATACAATGTTCGTGGGGCTTGAATATTTCTGCAACGAAGGTGACTGTATGTGGGAAATGAATGATGAAGATTTTATATCCATGGCAATAGACGAACTTGTGAAGATTGATATAATTGACCGCGATGCAGTACTCGACGCCACTCGAGTGAAGATAAAGAAAGCTTATCCTGCATATTATGGTAGTTACTACGAACTTGACAAAGTGAAGAAATTCCTCGACGGCATAGAGAATTTATACTGTTTGGGTCGCAACGGCCAGCATCGTTACAACAATATGGACCATTCAATGATGACGGCAATGGTGGCAGTCGATAATATAAAAAACGGCGTAAGCGACAAGAGTGCCGTCTGGAACGTAAATACAGAAACTGAATATCACGAAAAACGACAGTAAAGCAAATTTGATACTATGGATACAGGTTTTGATGCTCATTATGAAGAACTTATAGATGACCGTGTAACCGAGTTTTTTTACATGGTGCGCGACATTCTCAGTGCCGAGGAAATTGAGCGCGTGAGGGGGGCGTTTCAGTTTGCGCGTGCTGCGCACAAAAATCAGAAACGCAAGACAGGCGAGCCATACATACTGCATCCGATAGCTGTTGCCCGCATACTTGCCGTAGAACTCGAAATAGGAGTAAACCCCATAATTGCTGCTTTTTTGCACGATGTTGTCGAAGATACCGATTACACACTCGATGATATAAGAGCGAATTTCGGCGACGATGTTGCATTTCTTGTAGGGGTGGTTACCAAGCAGAAAAAAGACAATTACGAAACGTCGAAGCAGGTTGATAACTTCAAACAGATGCTCGATTCGGTGCATTACGATATTCGAGCATTGTTGCTGAAACTTGCCGACCGTTTGCATAATATGCGTACGCTAAGCAGCATGCGCCCCGACAAACAGATGAAAATAGCCGGTGAGACAGACTATTTTTATGCCCCTCTTGCCAACCGTCTGGGTCTGCATAAGATAAAAACCGAACTTGAAAATCTATCTTTCCGTTTCCGCTGTCCACGCGAGTATGCCACACTCGAAGAGGCACTGCGCAAAGAGCGTGCCGAGCGCGAAAAATATATCAACGGTTTTATGAAAAATATTACCCGTGTGCTTGCTGCGCATGGGCTTGACGTGCGCACACAACTGCGTTACCGTGCCCCCTATAAGGTGTGGCGCAAAATGTACACATCGGGTTGTGACTTTCATCATATTGACGATAAATATTATGTGCGAATAATCTATGGCGATGTTCCCGGATTGTCCGAAAAAGATGTCAGCCTTAGAATTTACTCCATCCTTACCGATGTATATAAAGAGCGTCCGCACAGTGTGAACAACTACATTGATTCGCCCAAAGAGAATGGTTACCAAAGTTTCCATGTGAAACTGCTTAGTGATAAAGGAGTTTGGGAAGAGGTGCATATTTCTTCCGAGCGCATGGTGCGTAAGTCGCAATTCGGGTGCATTGCCGAACGTTCCGAAGGAAATATAGTAAATTGGATAGAAAAGTTCAAGTCCGTACTTCAGGATGTTGCCTGTCACGGAAAAGAGGTGGAATATATGGAGGGCGTGACAATGTCATTCTATAATGACGATATTATGGTGTACACTCCGCAAGGAATGTATGTGATATTACCCAAGAACGCCACAGCTCTCGACTTTGCTTTTGAAATTCACTCGAAAATAGGCAAGCATGCTCAATATGCCAAGATAAACGGTCGCCTATGCTCCATTAAGACAGTGTTGCGTCGTGGCGACTGTGTCGAGATTGGTACAAATGACAGCATAGAGCCTCGTCCCGATTGGCTCGACCATGTTGTTACCTATAAAGCCAAGCGTAACCTGCGCACAATGCTCAACCGTCAGAAGAAAATTTCATACATACGTTGCCCCAACTGTCGTCCGTTGCCCGGCGACGAGGTGATAGGTTTCAAGGACCGTTTCGACAAAATAACTCTGCATCGTCGCGATTGTCGTTCGGCTATACGTCAGGCCTCGCAAGATGGCGACGCCATTGTTGCCGTGAACTTCGAAGAGGATTGCGATTTTCTCTATCCGGCTTGTATAAGCATCTATGCGATAGACCGTTACCATCTGCTTATAGACTTGGTGGATTGCATTACCAACAAACTGAAACTGTCAATAATATCTCTCAGTTCCACCACCGAGGACGAAATAGTTAATTGCACCATTGAGTTTAATGTTCACTCCTCGCGTGAGTTGCACGAAGTTATCGAACATATTGCAGCCATTGAGGGTGTGGACGAGGTTAAGCAGAAGTTTATCGAGCGATAAAGTAGGGGTGTGTCACTCTATCTTGTGAAGAAATATCTTTCGAGTATTGCGCCTTTGCGCGACATAATTTCGAGACGGTAACTGCCGGGGGGCAATCCTTTGACATTTATGTTGCTGTTGTAAGGCGAAGATAGCAACAAACGTCCTGTTGCATCTTTTATAAGTACACGTGTGCCCCAGCTTTGTCGGCCCTCAAGGGTGAAATGCTCGCGGTACATCTTGGAACAAGGGCGTTTCTCGTGCCATGTGGTTGCTGCGCCCTCTACTTCAAAGGCATTTACGGCGGTTACAGCCCAGTGTGTGTTGCTCGGCAGGTCGTTCCATACAAAAAATGTGTCTGTGACATTTGTCGCTATAAGGTTGTTTATATCTTCTGTATCGACGGGGAATTTATCCGATTTATAAATATTGTATTTTGTGCGAGGCATTCCATTGGGGGCTTTAACCTTCGTCCAACATAGGTGCAATGCACCTTCCGAGTATGTTCCCGACAGGCTTTTCGGTGCGAGTGGAATTTCGTTACCCGCCCATGTCATTGCAGGAATCAATGCCGGACGGCTGTTGAAAATTTTCAAAAACTCGGCAACGCCCTTGTTATTCTGCAACAGGTGCTCGGCGCGAAAAATGGCAGTTCCCGCAGTTCCCGCCTCGCGCGAAGTGAAAAACTGACGCGTAACCTCGTCAGCCTCCCAATCGCCCTCGCTTGCAAGCAGACGATAAACGCCCAGTCCCGGGGCTATGTGACGTCCGGCAGAATTCTCCTGCCAGTCGAGCATGAAAGGGTAGAAGTTGTTACCCGAAAAATACATCATTGGGAACAGAATGTCCATGATGCCCTCCTGCAACCATTTTTGTGCATCCTGAAACACTGTGCGGCGGGCGTTCCATCCTTTGGATGAATATCCCGAAAGGTCGTCGTGCTTGCCCAGCGGCGCACAACTGACCCTCACCCAAGGTTTTATGCTTTTTACTGTGCCGTATATTTGTCTGACAATGTCTGTGACATTTTTGCGTCGCCAGTCGGCAAGCGTCATTCCTTTGCCGTGACGACGATACAAGGCATTGTCGTTGTAATTGCGTGGTCGGTCGGGGTAACGTATATAATCGAGGTGAATGCCGTCGATGTTGTAATTTTTTACAATTTCTGCGATTAACGTTGTCAGGTACTCAGCAGTCTTCGGCTCGCCCGGTTCCATGTACCAACTGCCCTGATACAATTTGCACAGAGCGGGTTTTCTGCGGCTCAATCCCATGCTGCCCAACGACCTCATGTGCTGTGTCTTTCCCAACGGCAGCGTCACAATCCATGCATGCAACTGCATACCTCGTTTGTGACACTCCTCGATGGCAAATGCCAGAGGGTCGTACCCCGGGTCTCTCCCTGCTTTTCCCGTGAGGACAGCCGAAAAAGGCTCTATCGCCGATGGGTAAATAACGTCCCCGCGCACGCGCGTCTGTAACAATATGGTATTTATGTTGTACAACTTTAGCGAGTCGAGCATGGCTGTAAGCTCGCCTTTCTGCTTTTCTATGTCTGCCTGTGACCTGACTTTTGTTTTTGGCCAATCAAGGTTCTCTATTGTTGTAAGCCACACTGCGCGATACTCCCTCTTGGGCGATTCCCAATATTGAGCCTTAATGTTGCCTGCAAATAACAAGCAAATACTTATAATGGTTATAATAAGATGTTTCATAAGTGAAATATTCCACAAAAATACTCTTTTTTTGAGGAATTTATGGTATTCATATCTAATTATTTTGTAATTTTGTCCCCTCAAATAATTATGTGTTGAAAATTAATATTCAAAATACTGTAAGAAATGACAAAAGTTAAGAAATTTATTACTTGTGACGGAAATCAGGCTGCGGCTCACGTAGCATATATGTTTTCCGAGGTAGCAGCCATCTACCCCATCACTCCTTCGTCTACAATGGCGGAGTATGTAGATGAGTGGGCGGCTCAGGGACGTAAGAACCTGTTCGGCGAGACAGTTGCCGTTCAAGAGATGCAGTCCGAGGGTGGTGCTGCCGGTGCAGTACACGGTTCTTTGCAGGCCGGTGCACTTACAACAACATTTACAGCATCGCAGGGTCTCTTGCTCATGATACCCAATATGTACAAAATTGCAGGCGAGCTTCTGCCCAGCGTGTTCCACGTATCGGCTCGTAGTATCGCCGGTAGTTCATTGTGTATCTTTGGTGACCATATGGACGTAATGGTCTGCCGTCAGACAGGTTTTGCAATGCTTTGCGAAGGCTCTGTTCAGGAGGTTATGGACTTGGCACCTGTTGCACACCTCGCAACAATTAAAAGCCGCATCCCCTTCCTCAACTTCTTCGATGGTTTCCGTACATCACACGAAATACAGAAAATCGAACTTATCGAGCAGGATGATATTGCCGGTCTTGTAGACTGGGACGCTGTTCAGGATTTCCGCAACCGCGCACTCACTCCCACAGCACCTGTTACACGTGGTACGGCCGAGAACCCCGAGACTTTCATGACACACAAAGAGGTTGTGAACAAGTACTACGATGCAGTTCCCGACATTGTGGCAGAGTATATGAAAGAGATTTCTGCTATCACAGGCCGTAACTATGCACCTTTCACATACTACGGTGCTCCCGATGCCGACCGCGTGATTGTAGTAATGGGCTCAATTACCGAGGCTGTTCGCGAGACTATCGACTACCTTGCTCAGAAAGGCGAAAAGGTAGGTCTTGTAAGCGTGCACCTCTACC
>CAZXIQ010000123.1:0-5674 GCA_964640785.1 uncultured Bacteroidaceae bacterium
AGGACTACGCGGTCCGGGCGAGACACAGCTCGAAATGGACCGTCGTATCATCTTGGGGCGTATGTCCTTACTCAAGGAACAGTTGCAACAGATAGACCGTCAGAAAGCCACTCAACGAAAGAATCGCGGTCGTCTCATACGTGTGGCGCTTGTAGGATACACCAACGTGGGAAAGTCCACACTCATGAACCTTCTTGCCAAAAGCGAAGTATTTGCCGAGAATAAACTTTTCGCCACCCTCGACACCACAGTGCGTAAAGTGATAATAGAAAATCTCCCATTCCTGCTATCCGACACAGTAGGTTTTATACGCAAACTTCCCACCGACCTTGTAGAGTCCTTTAAGTCCACCCTTGACGAAGTGCGCGAGGCCGACCTGCTGCTTCATGTGGTTGATATATCACACCCCGATTTTGAAGAGCAAATAGAAGTCGTAAATAAAACTCTTGCCGACCTTAACTGCGGCGATAAGCCCATGATGGTCATATTCAACAAAGTTGATGCCTACAAGAATGTGCCTAAAGACGAGGACGACCTCACCCCCAAGACACGCGAGAATCTTACTCTCGACGAGCTGAAATCCACGTGGATGGCCAAACTTGCCGAAAATTGTCTCTTTATTTCTGCACGTGAGCGCACCAATATCGACAATCTCAAAGATGTAATATATAAACGCGTGTGCGAACTTCACGTACAAAAATATCCATACAACGATTTTCTGTATTCCATATACGAAGAAGAATAAAAAAAGACAAAATAAAAGTTTAATGTATTAATATTCATAATTTAATACGTAAGATTATGAGACATTTTAAGTTAATCCTTTCTGCGTTAGCCTTGTTGCTGATAGGCATAACGCAACCGGTAAATGCCGGCACTCCCGTTGCGTCAAATGATGCAAATAACAGCTATTTCGAAAGCGAAGGCGATTCTGTGTGGAAAATGGACGAGGCACTCATCACCAATGCCTCGCAAATTACCTCGAACAATTCACAGAATGGCTTTCCACCCTCCAACCTGTTGCGCCCCGAGAGCGATGGCGTAGGTACCAATCAGTATATTTGGCACTCATCGTGGGGCAACCCCGCAATTCCTCCTGCAAACACCGATACATATTTGCAGGTGCAATTCAACAAAGCCGAGACAGATATTATCTTCACAATGGTTGGAAGTACGTGGACATCCACTTATGATACACCTGCCGAGGTTATCATACAGGCAGCCAATCAGCCCACCGGCGAGTGGAAAGAGGTTGCTCACTAAAAGAAATGCAGAAGGACTTTACAAGTTTCTCGCCCGACCGTTACACCTCGCCCCGTATCGACCTTGGCGCAGCTTACACCTATGTTCGTTTCGTGGTGAAGAAAACCGTAAATGCTGCAAACAGCAGCCGTTACGACAGCAACGGCAACCCATTTGTCTCTCTTGGCCGTTTCCAAGTATATCGTGCAGTTAAAGGCGTCTACGACCCTATTGAGAAAAAAGCCAATATAAACCTTTTGTTCATCGGCAATAGTATAACCTATGGTGCCGGCCTCAGCAATCCCGCTGCACAGGCGCCGCCCGCAGTATGTCGTTCATTGGTCGAAAGTGCCACAGGCGTAACAACCAACCTTTACAATGGCGGTCACTCCGGAATAACCACAGTAGGCTTTTTGCCCGGTCGCGACGACTTTACAAAAGTAGTGAACGCAGCAAAAGCTCTGCGTAATAACAATGGCGGGCTTGTATATTTCTCAATAATGTTGGGTACCAATGACAGTGCAATCACAGGTCCCGAGGGTGCGCCCGTCAGCACAAGCACTTATAAAACAAATATAAAAGCCATCATAGATAAATTAATAGAGGCAGTACCCGATTGTAAAATTCTGCTGAACTACCCTATCTGGTACAGCCCCAATACACACAACGGTGCAAAATATTTGCAAGAGGGTCTCGACCGTCTTTATAGTTACTATCCTATTATAGACGCAATAGTTGAAGAGTACGACCAAGTGTTTGCCGGCAATCGCGAAGTGTGGAACTACTTCGAGGACAACAAAGTGTTATTCTTTGCCGAAAGCGGTAACTCCGGAACATTCTATCTGCACCCCAATGCAAACGGCGCAAAGCGTTTGGCCGAGGTGTGGGCAAAAAGCCTCTTGGATATTATTGCCACCGACAGTGTAGAAATAAAAAATCCGTTGGCCGAGTGGAACTTCTTTAACCCCGATAGCAGCAAAAAGTATTATGTTTCCACTCCTCGTGGTTACTATGGCGTGAAGGGAGATGTTGTTACCAACACCGTAAAGACAAATATAGGTGCTACCAAGGGCGAGTTTGCCTTCATACCTTATGAAGGACAACTATATATTTACAGCGTCAGCGAAAAGAAATTCTTGTATCGCAGTCCAAAGACCGATTCTAACGGATGGAGCAACATACTGCTTTCAAATTCCATTATCGAACCGTTCAAAGTGCAATATACAGGCGTAGCTGCCAACTACCCCTATTGCCTTACCTCTTTGGGCCATATTGCAAACGTTGCATCGAGTACAGAAAAAGGCGTAGTGCTGAATGCTTGGAACAACTGCGACCAAGGCAACCAGACTGCCATTACCATAACAGGTGATTTTGACTCCTCCGAAGCGCTTAAAATACTTCAGGACTATTTTGCCAAACAACTTACCGTCACCTATCGTATCGAAGATGCTGACGGCAATTTCCTCGAAGAAATTACAGCCATAGGTCAGGATGGTGATGTAATAAGCGAAGTTCCCGATGGCGTTGAGCGTCGTGCATACACCACATATACGGTAACTGAGCCTGTTACCATTTCAAACGGAAGTGAAAATGTTGTTCGTGTTGTTGCTACATGGAATTTACCGTTCGAATTATCGCCTGACCTTAAAAATGCACATTGGTACAACATGGCCTTAAACAACGGCTCCGATTATGCAACAACAGACAATGGCTATAAATGTAACCCCATGCCCACAAAGGATGATGCAATAAAAGATTCTTATCAATGGGCGTTCCAAGGTGACCCCTATAAAGGCATCGTCGTTTATAATCGCACCGACACAACAAAGACACTTGCAAAAGTTAATGACCGAGCCATCCTCTCCAATGAAGTATATTCGTGGAAACTCGTTGAGAATGCAAAAGGTTTCCTGCTTGTCAATAACGAAGATGGCAAGCATATCAACGAGTATGGTGGTGCCGGAGGATATTTAGGATTCTATCACAATGCCGATGACGGTTCTATTTTTACCGTCAGCGAAGTTGGTTACATGACCGTGACAAACGTTACACTCTCTTCCGGAGCAGCCATTAAAATATTCAAGTCCTCTGAAGAAAACTCCAACGGACGCGCCATTTTAATAATCCCCGGCGGTGGTTACGCTTTTGTTGCCGGCAGCAATGAAGGTGCAAGTTGGGCACCATTTTTCAACGAATTGGGATATACGGTAGCAGTACTCACATACACAACGCCTCCCACAGCACACAGCCTGCCTTTGACACAAGCAAAATCAGCTATGAGATATCTGCGCGAGAATGCCGAGGAATACAATGTAACAACAGGTCAGATAGGTGTAATGGGTTTCAGCGCCGGCGGTCATTTGGCATCTACTGTTGCCACGCATACTACAGGTGACGATAAACCGGCATTCCAAATACTTTTTTATCCAGTAATCACCATGAATGCCACCTACACCCACATAGGCTCACGCAACAATCTTATAGGTTCCGATGCCCCCCCCATCGTTGGTAAAGAAATACAGCAACGAAAAACAGGTGAAAGAAGATACTCCCATGGCGTACCTCTGCTGGGCAGACAACGACGGCGTTGTACCCCCACGTAACAGCATCGATTATGTGAGTGCTCTCAAAAATAAGGGCGTGTCTGTACACACCAAAAACTTCCCCACCGGCGGACACGGTTACGGCTTTAACACTTCGTATGAGTATCACGACGAAATGATAGAGGACCTTAAAGAGTGGATGTTGGGCATAGATGGTATTCTCACCTCCATAGATACCCCTATCGACACAGAAACAAAGGCCGAAGTTTACTATGACCTCTTTGGCCGTCGTGTCAGCGAGCCCAAGCACGGAATTTATATAATGAAAGGTCGTAAGATTTTTTTTAAATAAAAATTTAACAGTTTATAATGGCAATCTGTTTGATGGTTCATGTAAAAACACTACCTTTGAATCTATCAAATACAAAAGATTAACTTAATTAAAGAATAAAAATATGGCAACAACACCCGAATTTAAGTACGCCCATATGTTCCAACAAGGCGCAGACACTACTGAATACTACCTCCTTACAAAGGATTATGTGTCTGTCGGGGAATTCGAGGGCAAGCCTATGCTTAAGATTGCTCCCGAGGCATTGACATTGCTGTCGCGCACAGCTTTCCGCGACGTCTCTTTCTTGTTGCGCCGTTCCCACAACGAACAGGTAGCAAAAATACTCAGCGATCCTGATGCAAGCGAAAATGACAAGTATGTGGCACTCACCTTCTTGCGCAATGCCGAGGTTGCAGCCAAAGGCAAACTCCCTCTGTGTCAGGATACAGGTACCGCAATTATTCACGGCGAGAAAGGTCAGCAAGTATGGACCGGGTTCTGCGATGAAGAGGCTCTTTCACGCGGAGTATACGAGACATACACTGAAGAGAACCTGCGTTACAGCCAGAATGCTCCCCTTAATATGTACGACGAGGTAAATACAAAATGTAACCTCCCCGCACAGATTGACATTGAGGCTACCGAAGGCATGGAGTATCGTTTCTTGATGGTTACAAAAGGTGGCGGTTCGGCAAATAAAACATATCTCTACCAAGAGACAAAAGCTTTGCTCAACCCTGCAACACTCGTTCCTTTCCTCGTAGAAAAGATGAAAAGTTTGGGAACAGCAGCCTGTCCTCCCTATCATATTGCATTTGTGATAGGCGGAACATCGGCCGAAAAGAACCTTCTTACCGTAAAACTCGCATCGACACACTTCTACGATAATCTTCCCACCACCGGTGACGAAACAGGTCGTGCTTTCCGCGATGTTGAACTTGAGAAACAACTTCTTGACGAGGCTCACCGCATAGGTCTCGGCGCACAGTTCGGCGGAAAATATCTTGCTCATGATGTTCGTGTAATTCGTCTGCCTCGTCACGGTGCAAGCTGCCCCGTGGGAATGGGTGTAAGCTGTTCGGCCGACCGTAACATTAAGGCAAAAATAAACAAAGAGGGTATTTGGATAGAAAAACTTGACGACCAGCCTGCAACACTCATCCCCGAAGAGTTGCGCAACGCCAACGAGGGCGAGGTTGTACGCGTAAACCTTAACCGTCCCATGAGCGAGGTGTGCGCACAATTATCACAATACCCCGTAGCCACACGCCTCTCGCTCAACGGCACAATCATAGTCGGGCGCGACATTGCCCACGCCAAGCTCAAAGAGCGCATCGACCGTGGCGAGGGTCTGCCCGAATATATAAAGAATCACCCCATCTACTATGCAGGTCCTGCAAAAACTCCCGCAGGAATGCCTTGCGGCTCAATGGGTCCCACCACCGCCGGTCGCATGGACTCATACGTAGACCTCTTCCAGTCTCATGGTGGCAGCATGATAATGCTCGCTAAGGGTAACCGCAGCCAGCAGGTGACCGACGCTTGTCAAAAGCAC
>CAZXIQ010000124.1:0-5668 GCA_964640785.1 uncultured Bacteroidaceae bacterium
TGTGAAAAATATTGAAGTAAACTTCATATTTCTCGCTCGTTTGTTACTATCTTTGCGTAACACACAAATATTTACTTGTAATTTATGTACTATGAAAAAATTATTATCCATTGCAACTATTGCTTTAGTGTTAGTTTCTTGCGGAAATAAACCTGCACAATCACCCGAACAGCCTATTGATAATTCTGTACAGAAACAGGAAGCGCAAAAGGCACCTATTGTATATGAAAATAATTATCTTGTCAAGGTTGGTGACGTTGCTCCCGATTTTACTTTGCCATTGACCGACGGTGGCACTTTTTCACTTTCCGAGAATCGCGGAAAAGTTGTTATGTTGCAGTTTACAGCAAGCTGGTGTGGAGTTTGCCGCAAAGAGATGCCTTTTATTGAGCGTGACATTTGGTTACCCAATAAAGATAATAAAGATTTTGTTCTTGTTGGTATTGACCGTGAGGAGACACTCGACGTTGTAAAAAAGTTTGCCGAAACTACGGGTGTAACCTATCCTCTTGCTCTTGACAGCACAGCCGACGTTTTTGCGTCGTATGCCGAGAGAAAATCGGGTATCACACGTAACATTCTTATCGACCGTGACGGACGTATTGTAAAATTAACTCGTTTGTTCAACGAAAAAGAATTTGGCGAGCTTGTACAGGCAATAGACTCTTTACTGAAAAAGTAAGTTAATGTTGCTTTGCTCTTAATTTAGAATAAATACTTTATTGGGCTGTCAAACAGATTGTTGCTTGACAGCCTTTTTTTATCTGAACTTATCCTGTGATTTTTATTTCACTTATTCCTATACGTTTTTTTACTTCTATGCGTGTGGTTATTCTTTCGTAAAGTTCATTGACATGGCTTATTATGCCCACACGTCTGTTTCCCATGCTGTGTAACACTTCGAGTGTTTCGATGACTGTGTTAAGGCAGTCGCCACTGAGAGTGCCGAACCCTTCATCGATGAAAAGTGTGTCGGGGGTGAAATTATTGCGGTTGAGCGATGATAGTCCTAATGCCAATGCAAGAGAGACCATGAAACTTTCTCCGCCCGAAAGTGTGTTTGTCGGACGTGAAATTTCGCCTTCTTCTTTGTCGTTTATCAGTATGACAAGACTGCCGGGTTGTGTGGTCAATTCGTATCGTGTGGTAAACTGCCGTAAGTAGTGGTTGGCATTTTCGAGCAGTTGCAAAAGTATGTAGCTTTGTGCTATTGCCTTGAATTTGTTTCCTTCGGCACTGCCAAATATGTCGGAAAGGCGTTTCCATTTACTTGTCTCTTTTTCAAAAAAAACGGCCTCGGCACGTTCTTTTTCCAAAAGGCGGCTGTTTGCTTCATCTTGTTGCAATTCTATTGCATAACCACCGGTTCTTTTTTCTGCCTCGGAGCGTAGGTTTTCTGTTTCTTTTTTTTGTGCTATAAGATATGTGCTGTTCTCTTCTTCTTTAAGTTCGGGACGCTGCAATATAAGTTCATCGCATTTTTTTCTCCATTCTTCGACTAATGTTTTTGATTTTTCAATCTCTTGGTACAAGATTGTTTGCCTCTTTTCGATTGTGGCTATCTGCTCGTCGTTGTAGTTGCTTAGTGCTGATGTTTTTTCGCGTGTTATTTGTGGATTGTTGTTGTAAAAGGTTTCTATTACTTTTTCGCATTCGTTTCTCTCATTTTCGATACGTTGAATGTTGCTTTTTAACAATATACATCTGTTTGATAATTCGGCCCACTCTTTTTCGAGCATTTCTGCGGGTACTGAGGGCATATTATTCTCTTCAATTTGCAGTGACGGGAAACAGGTTGTTATACTATTCTTGTAGTTTGCAATGCGTTTGTGCAGTTCGTGAAGTTGTGCGATATTTTGTGTCAATTTTTCGCTTTTATCCTTTGCTTTTGTATATGCGGTGGCACGTTGCTGCAAACTGTTTATTGATTCATTGATATTATCTTCCCATTTTTCTATTGTTATGAATTTATTTATTTCGCAGTGCAGATGCAGGATGCTTTTTTTGCATACATCCTGTTGTTGGTTGTGTATTTTTATTGCGTTTTCTGTCTGTTTCTGCAAACTTAGTGTCGTTGCATATTTCTCCATGATGGATGTGAGCCCTTGACGTATTTTTACTATTTCGTCGTAGAGTGTAAGCACTTTTTGGGATAATATTTCAGTTGTCTGTTGTTGTGAAATGATGTTTCGACGCTCATTGTCAATAATAGTGTATATCTCTTTTCTATCATTTGTGGCTATGTTCGTCTCTCGGCACAATTCATCGAGGTGTGTTGTGTGTTTTTCACACTCTTTAATCTCTGCCGCGAATTGTTTTGTGCTATCGTCGAGAAGTTCGCTGTATCTGTTTGTGACGATTGTTATTTTTGTGTGAGCTGTATTTATTTCTTCGTATTTTTTTATGGCTTTCTCTTTTTCGTGTTCTATGGGTTGCAGTAATTCAATTATTTCGCTTTCTTGGAATATGTGAGTGATTGTCTCTCCGCACACAGGACACTTGTCCCCTACCCTAAGTTTGGCACGAAGGGCTTTTGCGTGATTGTCGATACGCAGATGCATTGTCTCGTATATGCTTTCTTGTTTCTTGCGTTCGGCCTCGGCAGCTTTTCTTTCTGCCTCTATTGCTGTCTCCTCATTCTTGGCTTTCTGAAGTTCTTTTCTTATGTTATTTATTTTATCTTGCAATTTGCCGAGACGCTCCTCTGATTGTTCTACGTCTTTCAGGGTAGATGCAAGTTTTTCAATACCTTCTTTGCGTTTGCTTGTTTCGGCTGTTGATGGTTGTTTTTTTAGTTCATCGGTTGCGTTTTTATGTTCTTGGCTTTTTGTTAGTAATAGTTGCTCTTTGTCTTTACGTTCGGCGGAGAGTTTATCTAATTGCTTGTTTATTTGTGGTAAGGTTTTTTGTTTTTCGCTTATTTCGAATATTATTTTTTTCTCTTCATCGCTTTTGCGTATCAATTCCTGCATTTGAGCTGTAAGTGTCCCTGCATTTTCGTACATGGGGACATCTTTGCGGGCATTGGTCAAACGCTTTTGCAATTCGTGAAGTTGGGTCGTCTGCTCCTCTGATATTTGTTGAATAATATGCGAACTATGCACAAGTTGCGTGTATGTTTTTTGCAGATTCTTTTTTTCGGTGTCGCATTTTTCACTTTCGGAGTGCAGTTTTGCGTGCATTGCATGGTTGCGACGTACCTCTTCCGTTGCTTTCCACTCATTGAGAATCTCTTTCTCACGCAAAGAGGTGTCCGATTGTGCCTTTTTTGTTTTTTCGGCAAATTCTTTTTCTGCATCTTTGACGGCTTTGCTGTAATCGGCAAAATTTTTAAGCCATATTAGCTTTTCCTCAATTTCTTCGTTTCTTTTTTTTAGTGTTATGATATTTTTCTCTTCCTCTTTCAAGAGTGTTGTTTTATTTTCGCGTTCCTCAGGTGATAGTAATTTGTACGAGGCTATAATCTGCTTTTTATCTTCCCACAGTCGATTTTTTTCGCAATAGGTGCGGTATATTTGTTTGCTTATTTCGGAATATATTTCGGTTCCGGTCAGTTTTTCCAGTATATCACTTTTTTCGCTGCTTTTGCTGTTGAGGAATCGTGTGAAGGCTCCCTGTGCAAGGAGTGTTGTACGGCAGAATTCTTCGAATTTCAATCCTACAATCTCGGGACGGGAAACTTCCTCGGCTATGCGTTTGTTTATGGTGGTGTCGCTATCGGGACAATAAAGAGTGGTTTCGACTTTCAGTTTAACGTCGAGCTTTCTTTTTGTTCCGCGTGTGGCGTGCCATGTAGCTATGTAGTGTTTGTTGTCGTTGCCTATAAATGTGAGGCGCGAGTAGGCCTCGCCTGTGTTGCGACGCACTAATTGGCAAGGATTGCTTATTCTTACATTCTCGTCGTTGCCTGCGAGGTTGAGTTTTTTGTCTTCGTAGCTTTCGTTTCCGTACCCCTCTAATCGTGGAGCTGTTCCGTAAAGTGCCAGACAAATTGCATCGAGAATTGTACTTTTACCCGACCCTGTGGCTCCGCATATAAGGAACAATGGCTCGGTAGCGAGCGGTGTTGAATCGAAAGGTATTGTTGCTTCTCCTATCGAGGCAATGTTTCTTATTTCGAGTTTTATGAATTTCATATAACCGGATTTTATCTTTTATTTTGCTCTTTTTCTACTGTTTCAATGCTTTCTTGTAGCAGTTGTTGCAGTTCTGCGTCCATATTGGTGCCAAAATGTTGGCTATAATAATCCATAGCTATTTCGAATGGTGATATATTCTTTATCTCTTCTATTGCTATGTTTGCCGGTCGGCTGACGTTACATGTTTCGCGTATCGGCTGTATTTCGCATAGTAGGGCCTGATGTTCAGAAAAACTGTTCTCTATCGCAACTCTTTCGTTCAGCGGAATAACATCTTTTACTTTTAATTTTACTCGTATGTATGACTTTTTCATAGGTAGCGACGCTATTGCAGCCATAATTTCTTCTATGGTGCCACCGTTTTTAGGAATTGTGTGAATGGGTACCAATGGTTCAATTCTTATTTCGCGGATAATTGGTAATGTGTCATGATTTTCAATCTCTACAACACTGATGGAGTGCGGGTAGTCCTCGTCGAAACTTATTGCAATGGGGCTGCCCGAGTATCTTGCTTTTTTATTTCCGGCTACCATCTGCGGGCGGTGTATGTGTCCCAATGCAAGGTAGTCGTATCCGTCGCCAAGCTCTTCTATACTTTCGTATACGAGGCGGGTGTGTTTTGTTTCGTGTCCTTTAATGTCGGCACCGTTTACGGCCAAATGGCCTGTAATGACAATAGGCTTTTTTTCGGAATTTCTATCTTTTACTATGTTTATCAACGTTTGATGGAAATATCTCATTCTGCTTTGTGTTTCATCGTCGCAGGCCGGATAGTTGGCGTGATAGATGTATGGTATTGCTATTATGTAGCCCTTGCTTTTGTCGTTGTCAGTTATTTCTATAATATGTTTTTCGTAGTTTACCGTATTTTCGTTACGCTCAATGTTTCCTATGATTTTTACGTCAAATGCGTTCCATAGTTCCCCGTTCAGTTCAAGCCTTGAACTGCTGTCGTGATTGCCTGCCGTAATGATTATCTTCATCATCGGAGCTGTTGTCCGCAGCTTGAGTATCATTTTATTATATAGCTTTTGCGCCGCAATGCTTGGGGCCACACTGTCGTAAATGTCGCCGCTGATGATAAGAGCATCGGGATTTTCATTGCGTATTATGTCGCATAATTGTTCCAAAAAAAACAGATGTTCATCGGTGCGTTCGTATCCGTAAAAACTGTGACCAAGATGCCAATCGCTTGTATGTATTATTTTCATTGTTATACTTTAAGGAAAATTTTTGCCTTATACATTGTTCTTAGTATAAGGAATAGTATAAGATAGTTTGCAAAGGTCAGCCACACACTGTAATAATCTCCCATATATTGTTGCAATCCGTGTGTTAAAGAGTGTGCGACGCAGCGGAAATTGACAACCTGCCCCAGTGTGTATGCGGCAATGGAGTTCATTCCATATATTTTGAGCCATAAGAGGCCTTTTCGCCACCCTTTGCAGTCTATTATGTAATAAAACAGTGCCATGAGTAACGTACATATTCCTCCCGAGAACAGTGTCATGCTGGTGCTCCATATTTTC
>CAZXIQ010000125.1:0-5634 GCA_964640785.1 uncultured Bacteroidaceae bacterium
TCTCACCACGTAATTTTTATTCAAAAAGCGCCACTTTTGGCATCATTACCCTTTTGGAAAAAGCGGAAACGTTCCAACGACGTAAAGTATCGTCTCTGCTTTTTACTGCTTATTTCATCTCTTTCATCAGTGCCGAGTAGAGTGGTGATGCTTGCAACGCTTCGGGCACGCCGAAAATGAACATCTGTCGTCGGGCACGTGTAATTGCAACATTCAGCTTGCGGTCTATGAGCGTGCCTTTTGAGTCGGTTGTCGTTACCGATAAAATGTCCATCATTGGTGCGGTGGAAATTGTTGTCCCGTATAGAATAATGTCGCGTTGCGAGCCTTGGAACCTTTCCACAGTGTCAATGATTATATTTTCGCTGTTGGGAATGGACAAACGGGCAATTTCGTTGGTAACCATTGCTATCTGGTTGCGGAAAGGTACTATTATTCCAATGTCTTTGTTTGGGTTACACTCAATGTTGTTGTCTTTGCACAGTTTGCTGTATGTAGCTACAAATGTGGCAATTGTTTGTGCTTCGTTGCGATTTATTTTGGGATTCTCATCCTTTGGCGATGCGGTTGTTTCTATGAATTTTGTGCGTCGTGTGGCGATTGTTTTTTCTGTCTCGTTATTCTTGTTGTATATGGTGTATGGCAATGCCTCCGATTGGTGGGGAAGGGGAATAGGTTGCAATGTTCCTTCGTAAAAATATCTGTTGGCAAAATCTCCAACTACGGGGTGCATGCGTCCTTGTGAGTAGAGCGTTGCTGTTAGTTGCGGCAATGGGTTTGCGCTGTAATAGTTATATATTCTTTCGAAAAAAGATATTGCGTGGCTTGTAAAGCCTCGTTCACGCAACAGCGGAGTTGTGATTTCTGATTCCTCGGGCGACTGTGCCACTACTGCCGGCAGCTGTTTGGGGTCGCCTATGAGAATGAATTTTTTTATAGCTACGTCTCCTACGGGGGTAGTGGCGGCTAAAAGTCCTACAATTTGCGATTCTAATATTTGTGAGGCTTCGTCTACTATTGCAACGTCGAATTTCTTTAGCCCGAAAAGTTCTTGACGTCCCGATAGTGATGATATTGTGCCAACTATGATACGTGTCGATGACAATTTATTGCTTATCTCTTCGCGTCGTTGGCAGTTGCTTATTACGTTTTTAAGTAGTCGTCCGGTGTATTGGGGGGCACAGGCATGTTCGTTGCCTATGCGTATGTATTCCGGCTTTTGAGGTAGTTTTTCAAGTGCCTCGCATATTTCATCTACTGCGCGGTTGGTGAATGATGCAAGCAGTATGTTGCAGTTGTCATCGGTGTAGAATTCTTGTACCATACTGCTTAGAGCTTTCGATGTTTTTCCCGTTCCCGGTGGACCGACAAGCAGAAACAGTTCTTCAGCTTGCTTGGCTTTCAGCACAATGTTGTTTATGTGGTCGTTGTGGTAGTTCCCATGCAGTGTTTGGCCGGTGTCGAACGTAGGCCTACGTTCGGCGAGTATAAGCTCTCTGCGTCTTTTTGGGGCGAGCAACAATGCGCTCATCTCTCTGAAACTTGTTCGTGACGTGCTGTCAAGATGGTCGTGCTCGGCAGAGTAACTGCTGTCGAGAGGAAATATATAAGGGTTGCGCTGACGGTGGCGCAACTTGAACGACACTTCTTTGTTGTTTATCGATGTAAGCGTGCCGCGCGTTACGTGTCGGTTGCTTGCGCATGCTTTTTCGTTGTTGCAGGTGTATATGAATATTGTGTCGCCTGCGCGAAAATTCGGGAAAAAATCTTCGGCACACTCGGGGCGCGTAAAGGTTATTGCCGACACTCCATCCTCCTCTATAAGTTCTTTAATTCTAAGGCCTGAAAGTATGTTCCCATTCTCTTGTTTCTCTTTGTGCGAAAGGTTCCATGTATCGGAAAATCCTCCTTTTGCGGTGTCTGCTCCACCGCCGGTTTTTCCTATGCGCATTTCGCGTGCGATGAACGAAATGTTGCCGAAAAAATACTCCTTTTCGGCAGCTGTGGCCTTTTGTATGGGGCAGAGCAGACGTTCAAGCTCGGGGCGCTTGTACAGGCTCCACAGTTGCGACCTTGTTTGGCGTGTGTTAAGGTCGTCGGGAGTGAGGCTTTCGAGTGTCGGGCGCAGCGTGCCCTCGGCCAGACGGTGCATGTTTGCGACAATTTCGTTGCGTAGCATCAGTGTGCGACTAATATCCTCTTTGCTGCATTTGCGGTGTATAATCTTTGGGTAGCGTGAATAAAGAAGATGTGCGTGTATTTTTTCATCGGGTAGAGCGAGGTTGTATTTCAGCATTGCCTTGTAAAGTGACATTTGTAAAATATGTTCCTCTTTGGCATCTTTTTTATATTCATCGGCTTTTCCCGATTTTAGCTCTATTATATTGTTTGTCGCTCCTTCCAAAAGGTCGATACGTCCTTGCAGTCCCAATGCCGGGCAGAAGAATGATGGCTCTATGTATATATTGTCGGGTGTATCGTTGTTTATGGGTGCAAGCAGACGTTCTACCGTTTGTTGTATATTTATGAATTGTCTTTTTGTCTCGTCGAAAAAAATAGTGTCTATGCCTTCTGCCGCTGTAAGTTGCAATGGGTATTCGCGAAAGAATTTCTTTATGGAGTCGTTGTACGAGACTGCTTTTTCGGCACGTCTGTTCACACAATCGTCCAAAAACATGTTGGCCGCTTCTCCAAGCAGTGTGTGTCTGGTGGCTTTACTCTCCTTGAAAAGATTAAGAATGTAGTTGAGCGGCGATGAACCATGCTCTTGCACGCAACTGCACAACGAGGTAATTTCTATAAGAAAATCGGGGTCGAAGATAATGTCTCCGGGGTGTATAACCTCTCTGTCGTCAATGCTCCAATCGAGCAGATTAAGCTGCGCTCCTATCTTTAAAATTTTGTGTAGGTTGTCGTAGCATCGTTGTGCAGGGAGTGAGACAATGAATTCCCTTTGCTCCTCGTTGGTTACATATAAAAAGCCCTCGTCGTCCCATTTTTTCAAATGTACGCGTTTACACAGGCCGCCTCTCTCTTCTTCTTCGGGCTTGTAGTTGTTAGTGTGAATCTTTTCTGTCAAGTGGCTGTTTGTTAAATATCGAGTCGTTTGATTTTAGTGCTGCTTTTAGCGAATCTTCGTAAGCGGCTTGCAGACGTTTGTAGTGTTTCCATCTTTTTGTAACCTTCTCGACAAATTGCAATGTCTCGTCGGAACTGTTGAAACTGCCAACCTTGCAGACACTGTCGTTGTAATATTCAGGAAATTGTTTCAGCACAAGAAATGTATCTACTCCGTTTTTCCACACGTAGCGGCTGCGTCCATATTTCTGGGCCAGAGCCATTGCGTCGTTTATCTGTCCTATGCCCGCGTTGTACGAGGCTAAAATAAAGTTCAAACGTTCGTCAAAATCGTTTATGCGTCGGAATATTCTTTCCAGCTTTTTTAAATACCTTGCTCCCGCATGAATATTTGTACGTGTATCGGTGTGCAACGAATCGGGTACACCCAAAGAACGCAGTGTTTGTGGTAGCATTTGCATCACTCCGTAGGCTCCTACATGCGATACTGCCGTAGAGTCGAATTTTGATTCTGTGTAACAAATGGCGGCAATAAGTTTCCAATCCCACTCAATGCTGTCGGCCGCTTCACGAAAATGTTCGTCCAATCCTGAAATTTTTACGTACGGCGATGGTGGCGGAGTCTTAATACTCTCGCTCATGTTATTTATAATGTCGTTGTCCTCGACAAAAAAAATCATTTCGCCAACGAAAAATGCAATAACAAGTAATAGAGGGTATAATATTCGTTTAGGCATTTCTTTGTTTTTAAGCACACTACTGCTTACAAAGATAGTGCAAGCCGAGCGCAATACAAAAAAAGCCGGCTTTTTTTTATTGCCGAGGCGTAGCCTATCTTATCGAAAGTACATGTTGGATGCCAAAAAAAAGTATTCCAAAAAGTTTTTATCAGACTTTTTGGAATACTTTTTTATATATAGTTTTTTATAATTCGGTAATTTCAAATACTTTTTCTATTGCATTTTTCAAGCCTTCAATGTTTTTGCCGCCGGCTGTTGCAAAGTGTGGCTGACCGCCACCGCCGCCCTGCATTTCTTTGGCTGCCTGACCTACAAGCTTGCCGGCATTGATGCCTGCCTCCACAAGGTCGCTACTAACCGAAATTGTAAGCAAAGGCTTGTCATTTTGTATGCTGCCAATGACGCACAATAGGTTGTCGGGCATTTCACCGCGCAACATAAAGACAATGTCTTTTACTGTTGCTGCGGGCATGGGCAATATAGCGCTTATCACTCTGATGCCTTTTCTCTCTTTAACTTCGCCCATCAGTTTATCTTTTGTGCTTACAGCCTTTTCGCGAGCATACTCCTCGACCTGTTTTTTCAATTCGTTATTTTCGTTTATCGCTTTTGCGATAGTGGCTTTCAGGTTAGGTACATTGTTGAAAAGAGCCTTTATGTCGGCTATCATGTCTTGCATCTTTATGAGGTTCTCCTCCAATGCCTCGCCTGTGATAGCCTCGATGCGGCGTACACCTGCTGCAACCGAACTTTCCGAAATTATTTTCACCATTCCTATGCAACCGGTGGCATTTACGTGAATACCGCCACAGAATTCTATTGACTTGTCAAACTGAATGACACGTACTCTGTCGCCATACTTTTCGCCGAAAAGGGCTATTGCACCTAATTGTTGTGCCTCGGCAATGGGAATGTCTCTATGCTCGGTCAATGGAATGTTGGCGCGTATGCGTGCGTTTACAATCTTTTCAACCTTTTGAATCTCTTCGTTGCTCAGTTTTTGGAAATGTGAAAAGTCGAAACGTATGCCCTCGGGGGTTACAAGCGAACCTTTTTGCTCGACGTGTGTGCCCAGAACCTCGCGCAGTGCTTGGTCCAGAAGGTGGGTACACGAGTGGTTGGCCGCACATGCGTTGCGCTTGGCAATATTGACCTCTGCATGGAAAGTTGCCTCGGGGCTTGCCGGCAGTTTCTTTGTAATGTGTATAGGTAGGTTGTTCTCTTTTTTTGTGTCAATGACCTCTATGCGCTCTTCGCCGCAAATGAGATAACCTGTGTCGCCCACCTGACCTCCGCTCTCGGCATAGAAAGGTGTCTCGCAAAGTACAATTTGGTAAAGTGTCTGGTTCTTTTGTTTCGTCTGACGGTAACGCAGAATCTTTGTGTCGCACTCTGTGTGGTCGTAGCCAATAAACTTACTTTCGCCCTCGGCAATGTTTACCCAGTCGCCATTTTCGACAGCGGCCGCGTTACGGGCACGTGTCTTCTGTTTCTGCATCTCTTCGTCAAATTCTCCCATATTTACTGTCAGGTTATTCTCGCGCAGAATAAGCTGTGTAAGGTCTATCGGGAATCCGAAAGTATCGTACAGGGTAAATGCCTCTACGCCGCTAATCTCTTGTTTGCCATCGGCTTTTGCGGCGGCAATTATTTTGTCGAGCAGGTGGATGCCTGTCTCAAGAGTGCGCAAGAATGCCTCTTCCTCCTCTTTTATCACTTTTGTCACAAGCTCTTTTTGTGCCTGAAGTTCGGGGTAGGCGTCGCCCATATTCTCTATAAGTGTGGGTACAAGCTTGTACATGAATGCCTGTTTCTG
>CAZXIQ010000126.1:0-5567 GCA_964640785.1 uncultured Bacteroidaceae bacterium
ATTGTTAAGAAGGTTTACGCTAATGGCGTAGTTGAGTCTTCTAAGATATTTGTTAGGTAATTGACGAGTATTCTATAATCCAAAGTGTGGCAGCCGACCCGGCTGCCACACTTTTTTATGGCTGTTATGGGGTTGAGGATTTTAGTTATTGCTCTTGCCTGTGTTTTTTATAAAGGCTTTGTCAAGTGTTACATACAATTTCAATAGAAAAAAAGAACTGTTTCTTATAAATTTAAACATTTTTTTGATTTTTATTTGTAAATTCGCAAATTGAAGAGTGTAAACGCTTGTTTGCCAATATTGCCGATGAATAAATAATTAATATTTAAATAATAGTTTTATGAGAAAGTCTTTACTACTTACAGCGCTATGTGCATTGTTTGCCGCGTTCACAGCCGTTGCTGCCGAGCCTTGGCAATTCTCTTTTTCGAAAGAGACAAGCACTGCTTTTAAGAACAAAGGTGTTTATCAACAGTTTACATCGCCGTTGATTGAGCTTGACGAGCCTACTGACGTTATTCGTCTGACTGTGTTTGCCACTCGCAATACGGACATGAACACAGGAACAAGGGCCGATGGCTTTTCCAATTCAGCCCCGGCTTTTCCCACATTTGCTCTCAGTGAGTTGAGAATTTACGATAAATTCGGCGACCCTGTTGAACTCATGGAGGAGAATTTCGAAACAAATGCTCTCTCTGTCGATGAGGGTGCGCTTGCTTATCTTGCCGACAACGACCTTAACACTCACTTCCACTCGACCTATTCAAACGGCGAGGCTCCTCAGGCTTATCACTATATTGATATTATTCTTCCCGAGGCGATAGATAAGTTTACGCTCGAGTATGATGGCCGTCACTATTTCTACTTTACCGACCCTACATATGTTGCCATCACCGGTGGTACCGAGGCTCTTCCGTGGCTCGAGGAGCAGTTTGTGCTTGGCGAGCAGGTGACCGATGTTGCAGCTTTGCAGCCTAATACTTTCTATGCTCTGCGTGGTAATTATTTCGAGTATACAAGAACCGAGAACCAGCGTTTCCTGCCCTCGTATGGCGAGGCTTTCTATCACTCGCCTCACGGTGCCGCGCTGACACCCTCTATGGCCAGCGTCTTTTATCTCGAGGATGCAGGCGACGGAAAGTTTCATATGCGTTGGTTGAAAAACAACCATTATGTTGCGCAAGGTGTAAATGTAGAGGGTAGTGCATACGCCGATTGGAACGACGACGTAAGAAAGGCTGCCGCAGTGACTTTCCACCCTTGCGACACTGTTGCCGGTGCATTTGAGATAAAAGATGGCAATCTTCATCTTGGTCAGCGTCGTTTCATCAAAATGAGTTGGGTGAACAATGCCTTTCTCGAGATTGATGCTCAGTACACTTACCATTATGCGTGGAATGTTTACAATGTAAGTTTCAGCAATGCTGCCATTGTTCCTGTTCTTCAGGCGTCTATCGACAAGGCAGAGGCTTTGATTGCCGAGCAGGGCAATATGGGTTCTTTCGAAGAGGAAATTTCAATGTCCAAGGCTCTGCCTGCTGCAAAAAATATAATTCTTAACGAATCGGCGTCGGCCAAAGAGATGTTCGACAAGAATGTGGAGCTCGTTTCGGCTATAAACGAGTATCGCGGATTGTATCTTTATGTTCTTATCGACTCGCTCTCTTCTATCCTTGACGATGAATCGGTTGTATTCTGTAACCCCGAGTCGGGATGGGTGGCCGGAGGTTTCCCCGAAGAGTACAAGACTTTGTTCGAGAAATATATCGACGACGCCTCTGTTGTAGTCGATGCATCCAAGAGCTACGATGATATTAACGATTATATTAGTAAACTGTCGGATGTGATTGATGATTTTTGGGCTGCACGTGTAGACAAAGTATCAAGTTACCCGTTGCTCTTTACCGAGGATTGCGGTATTCTGAGCAACCAGAAGGATAATATTTACTATTGGGATTCGCCTACATATTATATGGACAAGCCTACGGATGTTATTCGTATGACGGTGTTCAAGAATTCATCGGGCGAGACTGAGCCTGACTATAATGTCGGTACTCCATTCTTCTGCCTTGGCGAGTTTATTCTATACGACGAGTCGGGTAACAAAATAGAACTGCGCGAGGATATGTTCTCGACAAACTCATTGCAGACACACGACGGTTCGGGCCTTGCAGGACTTTGCGACAATAATCCCGGCTCGTTCTATCATGGTTGCTATGCTCCCGACCCCAATAACGGCAGCTTTGCTCCCGAAAAGGCATCCGAGGGTGAATATTGCTACATAGAGGTTGCACTCGACGAGGAAATTTCGGCATTCTCTTATGGCTTTGTCAGCCGTCAGTATCCCGGTGACTACTACAAGCATATACCTATGTACTTTGCCTTTACGGATGGTAGTGAGATTAACAAGGAGCAGGCCGATGCCTTGCTTGGCGAGGATGTTGATGAGTATGATGCTGTTCTTGGCGCACAGGTCAAGAGTGTCGATGAGATTGTTCCCGGCGAACTTTATGCGCTTTTCGGCAACTTGAATGTGAAGAACGGTGCCGAGCCGACAGGCTTTTACAGCGACTTTAAGTCGTACGGCAAGGAAATAAACAGCGCTTGTGCGGTTGTGTTTGAGAAGGCCGAGGAGGGTGGTTTTTATATCCGCAGTCTCAACAACGATGTTTATATGCAGAAGCCTGCACGTTGGCAGGGTGTTGCGACAACATATTTCAAGGACGAGGCTTTCCCGCTGACAATAGTTCCCAGCACCAACCTCGAGGATGCCTTCAAACTTTATTGGCGAGGCGAGGTTACCGACTCTACCGCCAATTTCTATGGCGAGGGCGAGGTTTACTTCATGATGCAGGACTGGGGTGAAGGTAAATATGTGGGTATGTTCACTATCGACAGTCTCGAAAATGATGATGTTGATGGCGAGAGCGATTGGTATATTTACAAAATGTCTATGCAGCGTCGCGGACAGTTCGAACTTAAGTCTGTCTCTGCTGCAATAAGCGATGTTGGTGTAGACTTCAAATATGTCGGTGATGCTGTGGGTATGTACAGCGGCAAGGGTGTAACCGAACTTTTGAATGCCGTGAGCAAGGCCGAGGCTTTGTGGAACAGCAACGACGATGTTGCATGCAAGGCTACTGCCGACGAATTGCAGAACTTATTGCAGACGGCTGTTCCTGCACTCGAAATGAACGAACTTGTGTCGGGGCAGAATTATGTCATCCGCAGTGCCAACGAAGAGTTTGTTCCCTATCATGGTGATGCAAAATTTGCAATGTATGTTGGCCCCAGCAACTATCAGGATACTCAACGCGATAATGAGACAATGCTGTGGTGGACACACGAGTATGTCTACGGGCTCGACTCGACAGCTTATCACTTTACATTTGTAGAGGATACTGTCAGATTAGAGGGTGACGCAACCGAGGCCGGTTGGGGCAAATATATCATCAAGAATGTCTTTGCCGACCAATATATTGTTCCCGAGCAGGGCGCAGGCAAGAATCTTGTCGTTGGCGAGTATAGCCCCGAAGAGGCTCCGCGCATATATGTAGTGCCCGGCGATAAACCCGGCATACGCCGATTTGTGGGTGCGGATGCTTGGCGTACAGGCGACAATATATACTCTTACTTCGAAGTGCGCACAGGTGGTGGCGGTTATGGTACCGGAGGTGCGGCACACTATGGACATGTTGCACAGTGGTATTTCTTGGCAAATACTGCACAGTGGAAACTTATTCCCGTTGCAAACACAACATCTATCGACAACCTTATCGTCGATGAACCGCAGGGCGAAGTGGTGTCTGTTTCTTACTACACTGCCGCCGGGGTTGCAGTTCCTGCTCCTGTCAAGGGTGTGAATGTCGTTAAGAGAATTTATGCTAACGGTGTTGTTGAGTCGATGAAAATTTTTGTCAAGTAATTGACGACTATTCCATAATTAAAGCAAAAGTTGCGCCAACATTTTCATTTGGCGCAACTTTTGCTTTTTACAATGAAACGATAAGCAAGGGTGGGGCTTAAATTAATATGAAAATATATAATGCTTGCTTTGACGTTATTTTACAACGAGTGCAGAATATATTCTATAAATATACTAAAAAGTGTTTTTTGACGTTTCAATATTAGGCACAAAAACAGCCTGTTTAAAGAGCTATGCAGTGGATTAATCGTTTCCGTCGTATAAAAATACTTCTTATAGTGTGTGCAGCAGTCATTCCCGGCATATCACTCTTTGTCAGCGACCGTCTTGTTGCCGACCTTAAGCAAGAGGAGCTTAGCAAAATGCAAGTGTGGGCCGAGGCTATGCGTTCGCTCAGCAATGCCGATGAAAATACCGACCTTAACCTTGTGCTTACGGTGCTTGACGGAAATAATACCATTCCTGTTATTGTTACCGACTCGAAAGGGGCGATAAACAATTATAGAAATATAGAGATTGATGCGGGCGAGGACTCGCTTGCTGTGTTGCATGGCCTTGTGTCGGGTATGCGCGAGAATGGAAACATCATACGCATGGAAATGGGTAGCGACGCGCCGGGCGACTACATGGAGGTGTGTTATTCCGACTCGCTTATATTGAAACAGTTGGCCTATTACCCTTATGTGCAATTAATGGTTGCTGTTGTCTTTTTCCTTGTGTGTCTGGTGGCAATATTAAGCTCCAAACGTGCCGAACAGGACCGAGTGTGGGTGGGTCTATCCAAAGAGACGGCGCATCAGTTGGGCACTCCTATATCCTCACTGATGGCGTGGACCGAGGTGTTGCGCGATAAATATCCTGCCGATGAACTTCTGCCCGAAATGGAAAAAGACGTTACTCGTCTGCGCACCATTGCCGAAAGGTTCTCAAAGATAGGTTCCGCACCCGAACCGCAATCGGGCGACATTATAGAACTGCTCGAAAGAGTGGTTGCTTACATCAAACGTCGCAGTTCGAGCAAGGTGCAATTTGTTTGCAACTTTACGAAACGTCCGTTGTATGTGCGCATGAATTCCCCGCTGATGGAGTGGGTGGTGGAAAATTTGTGCAAAAATGCGATAGATGCAATGAATGGCGAGGGTATCATCACCATAAATGTCACCCAAAGTGACAACAAGGCAATAATAGACCTCTCGGACACAGGCAAAGGAATTCCAAAGTCTCGTTTCGCGACGGTGTTTGAGCCGGGTTATACAACTAAAAAAAGAGGATGGGGGTTGGGGCTTTCACTTGCCAAGCGCATCATGGAACAGTATCACAAAGGACGCATTTTTGTTAAAAATTCCGAGCTTGGCAAGGGTACAACATTCAGAATAGAATTAAAAAAGTGAATATTTTACTATTTTTGAGCATTTACTCGAAAATTTATTCTTATCTTTGTAGCCAAATTTAGAAAATATCAAGTATTTCCTATTATTGTTGATTGATTTTTATTATTAAAGAGGAGGATTTTTTGGAAAATGGGACGCTTTGATAAGTTTAGAATAGATTTGAAGGGGATGAGGCAACCTTCCCTGCAAATGGAGTATGACCTCGATAATGCGTTTTTTGCTGATATCGACGGACAAGAGTTTCAGAAAGG
>CAZXIQ010000127.1:0-5557 GCA_964640785.1 uncultured Bacteroidaceae bacterium
AGAATTTAAGACGAGAGAAACGTAGTACAATATACTCGACAGGGGCTTAACATTAACAACAACGAGGCAGTTTATTTACCATGATCACTGCCTTGACATTGAATCATTTTGTCAATTCGTCTGAAAATTGCGCAAGTACTTTATGAAAAATTTTCACAGCCTTACCCATGGGACCGCGCACTTCGCCACCGGCGGCATTTTTATGCCCGCCACCGTTGAAAAACATTTCGGCGACTTTATTGCATGGAAAATTATCGACACTGCGCAATGAGACATTTATCTTTCCGGGAATCTCTTCGCGGAAAAAGCATGTAAAACGCACGCCTTTTATCTGCAACGGCATATTTACAATACCCTCTGTGTCGCCTTTGCTGCAATTAAAATTTTGAGCCTCTTCGTAGGTCAGAGTAAGCAGGGCTGCATTGTTTTTCGTGAAATAACGCAGTTTTCTATACATCATGTAACCTATAAGTTTCATGCGACCAAAAGAATAGTTGTAAAATACACGACGATAGATAAGGTCTTTGTCTATTCCCTTTGAGATTAGTTCGGCTACAATTATATATATATCTTTGTTACCCGACGCATACGCAAAATTTCCCGTATCGGTCATTATGCCTGCATAAATGCACTCGGCCATAGGCTTTGTTACCTCGTCGGAGGCACCCATTTGACGGAACAGTCGAAAGACAAGCTCTGAGGTTGAGCATGCCTCGGGGTGCGAAATTGTAATATCAAACGTAGGCTCGGGGGCTAAATGATGGTCTATAAGTACCCTTTTAGCGGGCAACGACTCCACAACTTTGCCGGCAGCGTCTATGCGCGAAAGTGCGTTAAAATCAAGACAGAAGAAAAGATCGGCAGCATTTAATATTTCATTGGCAGCTTCGGTAGATTTATCGTACATGGTGACGCTGTCAATGCCGGGCAACCACGCAAGGAATGGTGGATATTCATTAGGTACAACAACCGAAACATCTTTTCCACGTGCCTTCAGAAAGCCTGCAAGTGCGAGCGACGAGCCCATTGCATCGCCGTCGGGACGACTGTGTGTAAGTATCACACATTTTTTACTCTCTTCGAGCAGAGTTTTTACATCTACTATATTTTTTTCGCTTATGATATTTTCGAGCATAGTTCGGTAGCTTTTCTTTTTTATATATACTAAAATACGTTTGCGAAATTAATAATATTGGAATAATTTTCCAAACGTATATTATTTTCCTGCACTTATATAATGCAACAACATATTACCGTCGTCACAGAATAGTTGCACAGCCCCTGTTCGGGAAATATCCACACAACAGACTCCAAGGGCGTCACACTCCTTTGTCACACGACGACGGCTCATGGCGTGCAGCCCTGCATCCATGATAACTTTTTCGGATGGATATTTTTCGAGCACTGCATCCATTGCACCCTTAAAGCCCCTGCACAAAAAGAGTACATCGACAGGCGTGACACTGTTTTCTTCTTGCCAACTTTTGTCGCATAACATTTTAATGCGACGGCCGCGAAACTCTATAAGCCCGTTACGGGAAACAATACTTTCATCGTTATAATCACCATATATCCACGATGGCTCGTCCATGGCCGAACGTCGCAAATAGGGTGCGAGTATATATTCGACATCCGCCTCTTCGCGCTCGACATTAGAGAGTATATATGATTTTTCGCGTGAGACAACCATATGAACTGCCGCACATTGGGAGTTGTTGTAGAATAGTATGTAGTTTTTATGTTCATCGGAATGCAAATGCACCATCCATGCTGCTGTCAGAAAAAGTGTTGCCACAAACAGCAATATTGTCGAGCGACGTCTATTGACAATTATCAATATTGCAAAAACAATGGAAAATGCAATGCCCCACGCGGCAAGTACATCAATGTAGGGCAACGTTATTTTTGAATGTGGCAATGCCTCTATTACTTTTAAAATGCTGTTCATAAACTCAGTAATACCCTCCAACAGACAGGCGACAAAGTTGTTTAGAAATGCGACCCTGTCGGTAATCCACAAAAATACGGCCGAGGACATTACAAGGAAAGAGGTCGGCACAACCACTATGTTAGCAAAAAGAAAATAGAGAGGGAACGCACCAAAATAGTACCATATAAACGGTAATGTACCTATTTGTGCCACTAAGGAAATAGAGAGTGTATCAACGGCATAGTTACACACCTTTCCGCGTTTGTCGCATTTTAAAAAACGACGTATGGGCGGTAACAACAAGATTATTGACAACACCGCTGCAAAGGATAGCTGAAAGCTGACATCGAAAAGTGAGCGTGGCGAGAATATCAATATTACTATTGCCGCGAATGCAAGCGCATTGAGCGACGAACCGTCGCGACGCACACAGCGCCCCAACGAAAAGAGACTGAAAAGTATTGCAGCTCTCACTATCGACGGGGAGAGCCCGGCAACAAAAGCAAAACCCCAAATTACTGAAATTATCAGTATCTCGCGCAGGACGGTGTATGTTCGCCGAATGCGCCATGCAGGTAACAGGGTAGAAAGTATCATGTAAAATATGCCTATATGCAAGCCCGAAAGAGCAAGCACATGACTCGCACCAACCGAAGAGTATGTCTCTTTTATTTCGCGCGTAAGTTCACTCTTGTCGCCTATCGTCAGTGCCGAAAGTACCGCCTTTACATCTTTGCTGAAGTTGTGACGCTCGTACAGGCCGACGATTTTTTCGCGCAGAGACAAGGCACGCATGCGCAACGTTGGTGGCACTGCTCCACTCCTTTCCCACGAATATACAGGCAGATAGACTGTACCCGTGACACCTTTTACATAAAGATATTTTTCATAATCAAACTCGGCTGGATTACCGGCATTCTTGGGATTTTTAAGTTTGGTGGTGAAAGTAATTCTCTCGCCGATACTGAGTTTTTCGGCATCGACACAATTGGCCAGATAAAGATAGCAGACACCCGAAAGACGACCACCCAACGTGTCACCATCCTCGCGCACCACCATTGCCAATGCTTTTGCAGTCTTGTCGCCCATGCGCGGCGTCTCTAAAAAATATGCACTGTACACACCCTTTGTCTCGCTCCAACGTTGCTGCATTTTCTCGGCATCTTTTTGCCACACAACACCGCCTATGGTAAACATCACTGCCATTATGGAGACGCTGAACAGCAATGACAACCGCTCGAAAAATAGCGAAAAGGTTGCAAACGCAAAGGCCGGCAGCAACAACAAAAGCCACGTGTCGGGCCCTAAATTGCACGACGACGAAAGAGCAATGCCCATCATCAGTGGCACTGCTAACCTTATAAGAGGATTATTTTGCAAAAATTCGCCCACAAAAGCTACATTGCACGCAATGCCGAAATTACAGCCTCGGGATTTTCGGCCTTAAACACCGCATTACCGGCAACAAGCACATCCGAGCCTGCATCGGCGAGCAACTTACCGGTCTCGACATTTACACCACCATCAACCTCAATCAAGGTCTTAGAGCCTGTTGCAGCAATAAGCTCACGCAACTCCTTGACCTTCTCAATAGTATGCGGAATAAATTTCTGCCCACCAAAGCCGGGGTTCACACTCATCAGCAGCACCAAGTCAAGTTCGGCAATAATATCCTTGAGCAACATTACAGGAGTCGAGGGATTAAGAGTAACACCGGCCATCATGCCGGCCTCCTTTATCTGTGTGACAGCTCTGTGCAGATGCGTACATGCCTCGTAGTGAATATTCATTACTCGTGCGCCAAGCGCCTTAACTGCATCGAGATAATTCATAGGGTTTACAACCATCAGATGAACATCGAGCTGCTTGGTGCAACCCTTTGCCACATATTGCAACACCGGGGGGCCAAATGAAAGATTGGGAACAAAAACCCCATCCATAATATCAATGTGCAACCACTCGGCCTCGCTACGATTAATCATATCAAGGTCACACTGCAAGTTTGCAAAATTTGCCGACAGCAACGACGGCGACACTATTTGGCTCATATATATAGTTTTTTAATTTCTAAATGCGAAGATAATGCTAAAAAGCGATGTAACCGCTATCGGCAGGTATAAAATTTACAAAAGTCTATATCAACTGCACTCGCCGGGGAAAATAATGAAACAAGCTTGTTACTATATTGACCTGATGTTAATCATCAATGAAAATGATGATTAAATTAAGAAACGTACAAAAAATTTCAAAGGCATAAATTTAAACATCGTCTAATTCTTGTTCGATACAAAATATCCGCTGATGGAGCCGGGTGCATGTGCCGATAATTTTAAATCTGTCGTAATTTCGTTGCAGATAGAAATATTGTCGTCACTTTCCGTTGTCTTAAAAACAGTATTGACAGCGTATGCAGGTACGGGTACATTAATATTTTTATAAGGCTTTTTTGCTGTAATAGAAAAATACTGTCCCCGATACTTGTAGATGTAATTATACTCGTCATCTACAATGGGGCTGTTCCAATTATAAATACCCATCCACGAAAGAATTTCATTTTTAGCAATCTTTTTATTCTGTATGAGCACATGATAGGCCTTGTTCCCACTCCATACAAAAACATTGCCATCGTCCTTGACATACTTGTGATTCCCAAGGCCGTGAGGCAACAATATTGTATTTTGACAATATACATTATTATTTGCTTTTTGTGAAAAGCGATTAAAATTTGGAGCGTCGCTCTTTTTTATATATAGCACATTGCCCTCTGTCGGGTTTTTCTTCCAGTCGGAATATCCGCCTTGTGCTGTTATGAATTTGTTGCTTTTGAACATCGACTGCATGCCGTAATAAACATTTACATAGACATCCTTTAGATATTTATGCTCAACGCTGACATGAATTTCTCCGCCGGATATGTTGTACGAAACATTTTCTGTTATCAATGGCGAGGATAATGTTCTTTCGCCATCGGCAGGGGCTACATCCGGGTCGAAGATAGTATTTTCAACGTTGATGGTCACAACATCGGCGTATGCTACTCCTTGCTCGATGGGGCAACCATCGGCATATATTGAATATCTGTTCGTAACGGCGCTCTTAATGCCCGATTGTTGGTTCAAATACAAGTGGTTGCCTCCTACCCACGAGTCGCCACAGCCGGGACGTTTTACGTTTATCGGCCCTATCATGTCATTTTTTGTTTGTTGGCATAGCAAATATTCGTTACCACTTATATGAGTGGACAGATGTTCACCGCTATTCGCTGCAAGATGCACCTTTTGTATGCTGTATAAATTGTTTTTCATCACTTTTGCGAAACGAATGATAATGTCATAATCATCATTGTATTTTGATATTATGGTTGCCGATTTTCCATCGGTCATTACATAATTACGTTTCGGCGTTATATTCTTTTGCCAATTACCATTTTCATCATCAGTGTCGCACGAAACAAAATACACTGCCAACATGGCGAATAACAGTATTGTTAATAGATTTTTTAAATTCATTGTAATATCTTATGAGAGTTTCTATGTCTTCTACGGTAAAAATTGCATTAAAACCATATAATGTTTTTTGATTTAATGTATAATGTTTGTTTTGTTTAGTTTTGATATGATAGTTATC
>CAZXIQ010000128.1:0-5524 GCA_964640785.1 uncultured Bacteroidaceae bacterium
AAAGACAGTTTAAGAGTAAATTTTTTCTCATAATTAAATAATTTTGTTAATAAATAATTTTATTATTATGCATTGCAGAATATCGTATTTTATGAATTATTCTACAATACGCCACAAAAATAGGCAAAAAGTTATATAAAATAAAATTATTTCCGCATTTTATACATTAAACCCCACACTTTAATGCAAAAGTATCATAAAATTATTTTATTATTGTTAATTCAAAAGATGCTTGTTACTATAACAGAAAAGGATTAATGCTTTTTGTAAACTACAAATTCATTATTATGGTGATGAGGATAAGGATAAAATATACCTCAACCACCATAGGCAACAAAAAACGTGTGGCAACCGACCGATTGCCACACGTTGAATTATAGAATACTCGTCAATTACTTAACAAATACCTTAGAAGTCTCAATTACGCCATTAGCATAAACCTTCTTAACAATGTTGATACCCTTAACAGGAGCTGCAACAGCCGCACCGCCAACAGTGTAGTAAGATACAGAAACCACCTCGTCGCCCTTCTCACTGCCGTTGATGACTACGCCGCCACCGATAGAAGTTTCAACACCAACCTTGCGCAAATAGAATTTGGAAGCACCGTCACCACCATTCCATGTTACAACATCGCCCTTCTCGCCGGTACCACCGCCGTGACCACCAAGGTGAAGTGAACGGTAACCGTACCATTCTGTGCCGGGGAAACTACAAATGTCAAATGCATAGTTACCCTGTGAACGAACAATCCAAGGTGTCTCGGGTTCTACGCTGAGACCGATGGGACGAGAGTAATTCTCGGCACCAACAAGATAACATCCATTAGAAACATTCTTAATATAGAACGCATTTACAGAGTCAGTCTCGGTAATAATATTTGCTGCTCGCCAAGCTGCAACAATAGTGTCTTGCGATGCGGGGATAAGTTCAAAGTGGAAATTAGTGTGTATTTCATCGGGAGTTTCCACGTCGTATGTACCCCAATACATCTTATAAGGATAGCTACCAATATATTGGTTATTAGGATCGTTATTCTGGAATGTATAAAGAGCCTTGCTTACACCTTGACTTTCGATGAATGTTCCATACGCAGTCTCAAATACATATACTCCGGCAGATACAGGGTTGGTAGCTGCGTTTGCAATATTCTTGAGCGCTTCAGTCAAAGGTTCAATAACAGCCTTAGCTGCTGCATCGTCATTTTTAGCCATAGCATCTTGAGCCTGCTTATAAGCAGCGGCAAATGCTCCTGCCGATTCCGGTGAGTAGTAACCGGGGTCGGGACCCACCTGAAGGTCTTTATACTTGCTAGCCTCGGGCATAAGCTCGGACAACCAGTAGCAATGAGGTGCATCCATGCTCACCTTATAGATATACCACTCACCCTCGCCGTCAGCGTCGTTGTCGTCGAGCGATGCTACGCTGAACGATGCTAATGAAGAGCCCCAATCTTGGAAGATAAGATAAGGAGTGGAAACATCTTCGCCATCAACATCACGATGCATTGTATCGTTCACTTCGTAAAGCACCAACGAACCGGGAAGGCCGTCGTTGCCACGAGGAGCCATCAACACTTTGGCTGCCTCGGCAACATTATCTGTGGTACCTGCACTACCCCAACCATTAGCATCGGTTGTACTTTTCCAGAAACTACCATCCTTTATGCTGCGAATATAGAATGAACCATCAGCATCGCCGGTCTTTGTTATCTGGAACACAGCGGGAGGTGCAAGAGTGTTACCAAACACATTGGAACCGCTAAAGAAGTGAGGTTTCTCGGGCTCTTCGCCGAAATAATTAACAGGGTCGCAACTGTAAAGTCCCTGTATCGCATAGAACTCGCCATCAACCAATTGCACGGGGTCGGTCACTTGTGCACCAAGCTCCACAGAATAGCCATACTCGAGAGCTACCTCGTCGGGAGTAATTGCCTCACCACCGGCGCTGATGATAAAGTCGGTAGGAGTGTTCACACCATTGGAACGGCCATACTGTACATATTTGAATGAGCTGACAGGCTCGGGAAGTGAAACTTCAATGTAAACATATGTAGGTGCAAGCGAGTAAACAGAATCCTGACCACCCGACCATGCTGCATGATAGTGTGTACCTGTATTGTTGTCGCAGAGACCTGCAAGACCGTCACCATCACCTACTACCACCGAGTTTGTCGAGAAGTTATCTGCCGTAAGCTCGAATTTTGTACCTTGAGCATCAAAAATCTGCAACTCGGCAAGTGTGGGGAATACGTACGATGTTCCCGAATAACAATCAGCGTTGTTTGTATTTACGAATGTGAAACGCAACACATCTGTTGCCTCGGTAAGGTTGTACACGGGTGATTCCCAGAACCAACCGCCGTAGCCCTGTTTTTCGCCGGGAAGACCATCAGACGCTGTTCCGAGACGGAAAGGAAGAGCCTTAACATTAGCAATTTTTGATGCCCAGAATGCGTCGATGGCTGCAATAGCCGCCTCTATTCCTGCATTTACATCCGCTACCGTCTGATAAGTATCGAACACAATAAGTGCCTCGTCGCGAGCATCGGCAAGTATTTCGTCCGAACCCATAGGATAAGAACCCTCAACCCATTCGGGACCCTCGGAGAGGATAATCTCTTCATTAATGATAGCCTCAATGATTGCGTCGATAGAGTCGGCATATACGTTTATACCAAGAACTGCATATGCGGGAAGTGATGTCTCAAGAGCATTTTTGATAGAGAGAACCTCTGTTGCTGCAACCGACGGGTTAGCCATAGCAGCCTTTGCAGCCTCGATAGCAGTTGTGATTGCAAGATACTGACCTTCGTCGTATTTTGTCTCACCACCGACAATTTCTATCATAGCCTCGGCCTCGGCAACAAGTTCTTCAAGCTGCGATGCGATTGCCGCGCCGCTGATATTTGCCTTGTGGATGGTAAAGTTAAATGCTTGGGGACGTGAGCTTATTCTGTCCAATGTGTCGCAGTAGGCAGCAATACGCATCTTGCCAAGAGCATCGGCAGCCAAAATGAACTTTTTATTGTTCATTGTAATATAGAAGTCACCGCTTACAGAGTCGCAAGCCACAAATTCAAATGAACCTGCGTCGCTGATTGAGGGTGTCTGCTGCAACCATGCAGATGCAGCCTCGGGTACTTGGTTAGAGATGTACTGTTCGCTGTTCACCCACATAATTTTGTATGCATTCTCTTTTTCTGCATCGGGAATGAGACGTACGACAGAGGCTGCGTTTGCAGTTGTTGCAGCACCGTAAGGCGAGCAATAAAAACCACCGACTGTTGGTTCGGTACGTCCCATTTCAGGATAGAGAAACTCGGGAGCGTTACTCTCGATTACAAAGAGTGCATCCTCATCGGCAAAACTCTCGACTGTTGTCACCTGCTCGCCAAGAGAGAACTGCTGCTCGGGGAAAGGCAAGAATTCTGTTCCGGCAGTAATACCAACGTAAGTAGGCATATTCTGGTGATAGTTGAAACGTGTGTACCACTCGATTTTGAACTCTTTGACAGGAGCCGAAAGTTCCATTTCAATATAGTGGTAAGCTTGGGGGCAACCTCCACTATAATAGGTAGAGTGGAAGTAGTCCTGATTACCATCGGCTGTTATCAACAGACCATTATTGATATTTTCAATGGGACCCTCGTTAGCGGCAGCAGCATTCGAAGAGGCTGTATAGGCTATTGAATTACCTGCGGCATCGAGTACACGCATTTCGGCCAATCCCATATAAGGGAATCCTGTACCCCAACCACTCGAAAGACCACCGGAAAGATTCTCCGACGCCTCCAAAGTATTGGTAGAAACAACTGTCATACGCAGTGTCGAAACTGCCTCGTCAAGAGTGTACAGTTTAGAAGTAAAGCCATAGTTTGCACCTGCAAATTTACCGGGCAGACCATCGGCCTTGGTAATTACAATGGGCAATGCAGTCGATTGCGCTACGCCAAAAACGGCAACAAGCGCCAAAAGACACGTCAGGAATAATTGTTTTCTCATAAATGTTTGGATTAATTAAAAAAATAAGGTTCGTTTCTCGCAAAAAATAAGCACAAACTACTTGTCGATAATTTGTATTTATTTCGCAAATATAAATGAAAATTCATTAAGGACAAAACATTTAAGACATTTTGCGAGCCGTTTTTTAGCTAAAAAAAACAAACACCAACACCATTTAAGAATAAACTTTATAACTTTTTGCCCACCACAACAAAAGTTGCTGCACAAAGAAAGCATTCACATACGTTTTTTTCTTTTGGGATTAGCCGGGAACCACCCTTTCTCGACTCTTTTGCGTTGCTGAAAAACCTCGCCGATGCTCCAAAAAGAGGAGAATGCAATCACCCCCAACAATATAGAAATAAATGTGTCACAAACAAGCATAGATGCCGTGCAAGACGCAATGCCGGCAAAAAGAAAAAGCCACCAGCTTTTAACCCCCAAATAATATTCGGCTTTTACAACCAAAGGATGAAAAAGTCCAATCACCAGAAAAGTTGCAATGCCTACCGACAGACCATAAAAATTCAGTTCCATAATACAAAACATTTATAAATTCCAAACACTTTTTTTGATGGCAGACTCTGCCGCCTCCTCTGCATCATCGGGCAGCGAAGGGAAAAAGTCGATGCCCGTGACACGCTCAACTTCGTCGATAGTGACAGCATGCTCTACAAGTTTCCTACTGCCTTTTTTATTATCGAAAAGAAAGCCAATACCCTCGTACCCACCATAATATGGCGCAAGCAACACTTTGAAAAAGCCGTCGGGCACCATCACTCCATTGTCGCCGATTGTACCATAGCGATTATTCTCGACTATCGGGCCGCAAACAATATAAAGAGTGCCAAAATATCGGGCATACTCGCGACACTGCTCTTCAAGTTTTTTCCACGTGCCGGTATTCAGTTTGTGGTCCTGCGGACAAATATTTGTCAGATAGAAACAGTCGTCCATGGCACGTTCGCTCCACTTCATGTCTGCAGCAGGCGCCATATGCCCTTTGTCCCATCCCGAATTTCTATAATCGGAAACCTCGGCCTGCAACCCCGAAATATCGGGGTCTTTTTTAAAGTGCTCGCCACGCGGCTCGCTGCCCTCAGTCTCGAGCGCAGTCAGTTCATACGCCACCCAGTCGGGAATAAGCCTTTGGGTATTATACGACAGAGTGTACCCTTCGCGCACAATCAGACGAGCAGACCCCCCTCGTGTGGCAGGAATTTCGAGTTTGTCGATTTTTTCGACAGCCACGGATTCTGTGCCTCCGCACTTATAGACGATGTAACCAAAAATGGCTAATATTATATATATTAATATCTTATATTTTGACAATGAATTGTTCGATGTTCTTTTTTTACGTGCCATGAATAGGTTATGTGTTTAAGAATGGAATTTTGTTTGTGCGCGAAGATAGTAAAAAAAATCAAGAAGTTCGGGTAGCAATCTAAATGGTGCGCTGAATTAGTATTTTAACGTCAGTTCGATATAAGACTGTGTATTTATTATGGTTATTGGGGAAA